>DASURT010000045.1:0-2460 GCA_036375515.1 Sphingomicrobium sp. | reverse complement strand
GGCGGCGAACTCGCGCAGGATGGTGATCGACTTGCGGTGCCCGGGCTCGAGCGCATCGTCGGCTTCGATCGGAGGGAAATCGGCGATGTCCACTTGCGGAGACGCCGCTTCCAGGTGGCCCAGCTCGCCCAGCTCCTTCGGGGTCATCGCGATCTGGTGGGGCCCGCGCCGGCCGAGAATCGTGATGGTCCGAATCGCGCTACTGTCGAGCGCGTCGAGTGCATGGCCGACGATGTCCGATCCCTCGAACTCGTGGCGATTCTTGGACAGGATCCGCGCGACGTCGAGCGCGACATTGCCGTTGCCGATCACCGCGGCGTGCGTGCCGCCGAGCGGCGGGTCGAGGTCGGCAAACTCCGGATGGCCGTTGTACCAGCCGACGAACTCGGCCGAGCCGATAACCCCGGGCAGGTCCTCGCCGGGGATTCCGAGCTTGCGGCTGTGGGGCGACCCAACCGCGAGAATGACCGCGTCATACAGGCCAAGCAGCTCGTCGACCGACACGTCGCGCCCGACCGTGACGTTGCCGATGAAGTCGACGCCCGCGCTTTCCGCGACCTTGTCGTAGCGCTTGGAGACGGCCTTCAAGGACTGGTGGTCGGGCGCGACGCCGAAGCGGATCAGGCCGTAGGGGACGGGATAGCGATCGAGGATGTCGATGCGCGCGTTCTCGCCATAGGCCTTCTCCAGCGCCTCGGCGGTGTAGAAGCCCGCCGGACCCGAACCGACCACCGCGAAATGCCGCATGTATCCTCCCCATTTTGCCGGAGAGGCATAACGGCAAGAGACCCCCACCCCAACCCTCTCCCGCATGTGGAAGAGGGAGAAGCCGCGGAGCGGCGCGGGTGAGGGATTATTCCCTGCTGTGATCCTCGAGCAGCAGGTCGCCCTTCTTCCGGAGCGCCGCCTGGATGAGCCCTGCGAACATGCCGAGCACCGGCGGCAGCAGCACCTTCAGGTGGACCTTCGTTTCCTCGACGTCGATCGTCGCGGTGACCGCCTGGCCCATGGCGGCCACGTCGAGGTTGAGCTGGTCACCGGCCCAGCCGGACTGAACCTGCGCACCGCCCGGGATATGCTCCTCAAGCTTGTGGACGTTGTTGGCGATCCGGCGCCGCGCTTCGTCTTTCCCGAGCTTGTGCGGAAGATCGACTTCGACGGGTTGAGTCATTCCTGCGATGTCGGCCGGTCTTCGCTCCTTTTCAACCCGCGCAGGGAGAGTATGATTCGACCGTGAGCGGGGTTTTGACACCGTTGATGCTGGTCGCCGCGCAAGCCGCCGCGCCGCCGCCGCAGGTCGCCCCGGCCCCGACCCCGGCCGTGTGGAACCCGGCCGCGGACTATATCAGCGCGGGTCAGGATGAACCCGGCTACCGCTCCTGGTATTTGGCCGCACCCTGGCGCGCGGGCCAGATCAAGGCGTTCAACGACTATCTTGCGACCTGGCAGGTCGCCGGGATCCTTCCGACCTGGCAACTGCTTCGAACGGCGACATCCTGGCAGAAGTGCGGCGGCCAGCCGTTCGAGGTTCCGCCAACGAGCGAGTGGCCGCACATCGTCCAGACGCTGCGCTACGTGCATGATTATGTGATCCCGGCGGTCGGTCCGGTCGAGCCCGTATCGGGCTATCGCAATCCGGTGCTGAACCAATGCGCCGGCGGAGCGCCGGAAAGCGCCCACAAGCATTATTCGGCGATCGACCTGGTGCCGCTGCACGCGACGACCCGCGAAGCGCTGATGAAGACTTTGTGCGCGGTGCACGCCCGGCGCGGGCCCGACTACGGCGTCGGGCTCGGCTTCTATGCGTTCCTTCGATTCCATGTCGACACGACCAAATTCCGGCGTTGGAACATGGACCCCGCGGTCGCGTCGCAATGCCCGCCGATCGTCCGCCCGGTGGACATCGCAACGGTCGGACAACCGGTACCGGATCAGACGGGAACCACGCCTGCCAGCGGCCAGCAGCCGGTCCCGACCGATCCCGCGGCAACCCCGGCGGTCGCATCGGCGCCTGCGACCGCACCGCCGCCCTCGCCTGAACGCGGCCATCCGCAGCACTGACTTGTGTTGCCATGGGGCAACACCATATCGGCCCCACCAAGAGGGGTAATGCATGGATTTTGAGAAACTGACCGACCGCGCGCGTGGCTTCCTTCAGGCCGCGCAGACGATCGCGGTTCGCGAGCATCATCAGCGCATCGCTCCGGCGCATCTCTTAAAGGCGTTGCTCGACGACGAGCAGGGCATGGCTGCCGGACTGATCGACGCGTCCGGCGGCGACGCCAAGGCGGCGCAGCGCGAGGCCGACATGCTGGTGTCGAAAATCCCGGCGGTAACCGGAAGCGGCGCGACGCAAGCGCCGGCGCTCGACGGCGATACGATCCGCATCCTCGATCAAGCCGAGCAAGTCGCGAAGAAGTCCGGCGACAGCTACGTGACGGTCGAGCGCATCCTGCTGGC
>DASURT010000044.1:0-9679 GCA_036375515.1 Sphingomicrobium sp. | reverse complement strand
CGCAGCGGGAGCCTGGGCGGGCTGAGCGACCGGATCCGCCTCCTTTCCGCAGGCGCAGAAGCCAACGGCCACCAGGATTGCAATTTCTCTCATGAGCGCACCTCCTTCACGCGACGCCGCAGAAGCTGGGCCGGCCCGGATCGCGGCAAATGTCGGGAGCTTGCCCCGTCGAACGCCAGTAGCCGGGCAGGCCGAGCCGGTTCACCAGCGCGGCATAAGCCGGCGAGTGCCGGGCCATCGCGAGGTTCGGCTCGAACAGTACGTCGGCATAGCGATGTCCGCGGCTGGCGATCAGGCGCTGCGCGGCGACGAGCGCGGCCGTGTCGTCACGGAGCGCGGCAAGGGCTCCGACGATCAGCCGGTCGGTCCGTTTGGGGTCGCTCGCGCAATGAACGAGCAATGAGACCGCCTCGACGCGACGTTCGGAACCGGCCCCCTTCAGCGCCTCGAAAGTCGCGACCAGCGCATCGCGCTGCTGGCGGGCGAGGTGCAGCTCCGGGGACCGCAGCGCCGCCAGCGCGTCGTCGTAGCGCTTGGTCCAGAACGCCGACTTGACCTTCAGCAGCTGAACGTCGGACGCGTCGGGCCACAACTCGGTGATCTCGGCAAGGACTCTGTCCGCTTCCTCGTGCCGTCCGGTGGCGTAGAGCGCATGGGCCAGTCGGATATTGCTGAACGGCGCGAGCGGCATCTTCGCGTGGCCACGCTCATATTGCTCGGCCGCCTCTTCCATTCGCCCGACGGACGCAAGGAAATCGCCGTAGCTCAAGCGCTCGCAGCCGCATTCGAGCCGGCGGACGCTGATCGCTTTCTTCAAAAGCTTCTCGCGTTCGTCATACCGATTGAGCGGCAGAAGTCCCGCAAGCGCCATATATCCTTCCGGATTCTGATCATCGAGCTCGATCGACTTGCGCGCCGCGTCCTCTGCTTCCTTCGCAAGCTGCTTCGCGTCGGCGGACGTCGTTTCGAGCGCCAGCGGCACTGCGGCGAGCGCACGCGCCGACCAGCCGAAGGAGAAGTCGGGGACAGATGCAGTGACCGCGCGCGCCGCATCGAGCTCCGCGGTTTCGTCGCCGGAGCCGCTCCAATGCTCGTTGCACCATTTGAGGTACATCGACAGCGCCTGGTCCGACATTCGCCGCTTGTGGGCGGCCGCGCCCCACAGGCCGCAGCGCACGATCTGGCTCGCCTGGACCGCCGCCTGCTTGGGAGCCAGGGCATCGGCCGCGTCGCGTTCATAGGTCTCCGACCAAAGGACCACGCCTGAACGGCGGCTCCTAAGGTTCACCGCGTAGCGCATGATCGGGCCGGTTCGGCTGATGCTTCCGTCCATGACGAACGGAGCCCCTCGCCCCGAGCCGTCGGGGCCTGCGGTCATGACGGCCACGGCATTCTCGGCACCGAATGCCGCCAGCACTTCCTGGCTGATCAGGTTCGGAAGCTCGGGAGCCAGCCCCGCGGAGACGATCGCGAAGCGGCTGAGCTCGACTTTTGGCGAGATTTGGTCGCTGGCAAAGACGCGGCTGTAGAGAAGAGCGCCGCCAAGCAGGAGCATTAGGGCTATGCTCGCGGCCACGGCCGCCCGGCGCGAGAAGGCGGCATGGGGCGGGCGGATCGGCTTCGGGGACCCGGCGGCTTTGTCGCCGGTCGCGCGACTCGCCGCTTTCTCGATTGCGGACCTGAGCGGCTCCAGGGCTCGCGATCCGGCGCGGCCGCTCCACGAAGTCAGGTCAATGGTCTGGTACTGCCGGAAGCCGAGCGGTGGCATGCAGCCGTCAAGCGTGAGCGGCACGAGACGGTGGCCGTCGCGTCCGGCAGCCGCCTCGTCGCGCACCCAGGCGGATTTGACCGATGTGCAGGTCCAGGCGACCACCACGACATCGGCGGACTCCAGATGCTCCTCGATCGCTCCGGCGAATTCCTCGCCGCCCTCGATGTGCCGGTCCCACCAGACCTCGTGCCCGGCGCGTTCCAGAGCGGCGGCCAGTGGCTGGATCCGCTCCCGGTCCTCGCGGGAATAGCTCAGGAATACCGACGCCATCCAACTCCCCCGTTGGAAGGGCCGGACTCTGCGACGAACCCGCGTTCGCTTCAACTCTTATTGAAATCAGCGGCTTGAACGCCTCTTCAACGCATCGCGGTTTGCTCCGGCGGAAGCTGATGCTTGCAGGTCACGCGCGGATTGAACTCCGAATACATCCCGTTGGGATTTTCCCGGAAGAGCCACAGATGAAGCTCGTAGTGCGGCTCCCAGCCGTGCGCCTCGTCGACCTTGGTCTCGGGCTGGTCCTTGAGGAGCACGTAAGGCTCGCCACGGAAGGTGGGTGACTCCGTCTTTCCCGCGGCCTGCCAGGCTGACGCGAAGACGAGGTTCTCGACAGCGACCAGCTCAAGCGAGCCGTCGGCCTGAGGCTCATAGACGAGCATAGCCGGCCTGCGGAAATCGGTGTGGGTGCCTGTACCCCTAACACGGCCGCTGCCGGGCGGCGTCGGCTTCGGCGGCAGGCCGAGCATGTCGCGGCGGACATAGTGCAGGCCCATGTCGCCCATTTCGGCCGGGAAGCCGAGCATCGCGGCCGTCGTGCACTTGTTGTCCGTCGTATAGCCTTCCGCTTTCGCGACATTCACGTCGCGATACCGCTCCGCGATGGCTTTGACGTCCGCGAGAGACGGTTCATCGGTGCCGGCGGCGCAGCCGGCGAGGCCCGCGCTGATGGCCGCCACGCACAGAGCGCGCCCGAAAGATCGGTGATCCATCTTTCCGCTCCCCTGTTCGAGCGGTCGCACAGCCTGCTCCGAAACGAGCAAAATGAAAAGGGCCGGCGGATCGCTCCACCGGCCCTTCCCATTTAGGCTTTCTGCTGAAGACTACCGGCGGTCGCCCATGAACGCGAGCAGGAACTGGAACATGTTGATGAAGTCCAGGTACAGGGTCAGCGCGCCCATGATCACGGTCTTGCCGATCATCTCGGTGCCCTGCACGTAGAAGTACATGCTCTTGATCCGCTGCGTATCGTAGGCGGTGAGGCCCGCGAACAGCAGGACGCCGATCGCGCTGATCGCCAGCGCCATCGCGCTCGACTGCAGGAAGAAGTTGATCAGCATCGCGACCAGCAGGCCGACGACGCCCATGATCAGGAACGTGCCCCAGCCGCTGAGGTCGCGCTTGGTCGTGTAGCCCCACAGGCTGAGGCCCGCATATGCCGCCGCGGTCGCGAAGAAGGTTTGCGCGATCGACACGCCCATGAATATGACGAACAGGGTCGACATCGACAGACCCATCACCGCCGCGAAGCCCCAGAAAAGGAGCTGCAGGGTGCTGGTCTTCATGCGGTTGACGCCGAAGCTCATCGCGAAGACGAAGGCGAGCGGCGACAGGGTGACGATCCAGCCGAGCCCGCTCATCCCCTGGCCGTCCGGACGGATCAGCACCTGGCCGGCATAGGGCGCGAACAGCAGGGCGATGATGCCGGTCAGCAGCACGCCCGACGCCATGTAGTTGTAAACCGATAGCATGTACGACCGAAGGCCCGCATCGCGGGCGGCGCGCGGGACGCCTACCGTCGCGGCGTTCACGCCGGTCGTTTGCGGGTCTTGCCAATTGGCCATTGTCTCTCCTTTGCGCGGGGCGAAAGGCCCCTCACACCGCGGATATATCGTGGATGGACGGTGCGACTTCAAGCGAAACCGGACACCAACCGCCAGGCATTGCCTCTCCGTCTGCACAATGACACATTCCCCTCCCGCGTTCTCATGGGGAGGGGCTGCCCTGTTCCATCGGATCATCAGGTCGGCGGCGCTGTTGCTCGCCCTTCTCGCGCTCGGGTCCGCGCGGGCCGCGGCCGCCGTTCCGCAGCGGATCATCGCGGTCGGCGACCTCCACGGCGATTACGACGCCTGGATCGCCATCGCCCGGGCCGCCGGCTTGGTCGACGCGGGCGGACACTGGTCGGGCGGCAAGACCACGCTCGTCCAGATGGGCGACGTCACCGACCGTGGGGCGGATTCACTCAAGATCATCCGCAGCCTGCAGCAGCTCCGCAAAGAGGCCCCACGCTCGGGCGGCGGGGTGGTCGTGGTGCTCGGCAACCACGAAGCGATGAACCTGCTCGGCGACCTGCGCTACGTGACTCCGGGCGAGTTCGCGGCGTTCGCCGACCGGCGCTCCCCCGCGCGGCGCGAGCGCATCTACATGGCGAACCGGCAGAAGCTCGAAGCGGCCGCTCGCGCGATCAACCCCAATGTCCTGCCGTCGCAGGTCCGCGAGCAATGGCTGAGCGTCACGCCGCTCGGCTGGGTCGAGCATCGGCTGGCGTGGAGCCCGCCGGGCGAGCTCGGCCGCTGGGCGACGGGCAACCCCGCGGTCGTGAAGATCGGCGACACGGTTTTCGTCCACGGCGGCCTCAGCGCGGAATATGCCGCGCTGGGGATCGACGAGATCAACCGGCGCGTCGCGACGGCGATGGCCCGGGCCGACGAGAGCCCGGCGTCGGTGCTGAGCGACCCCCTCGGTCCGCTCTGGTACCGCGGCCTCGTCACCCGCGATCCCAAAGCCGACCCGGACGGGGCCGCAGCCGCGGCGGTCAAGCCTCGTCCCCCGATCGACGATGAGATCACCGCCGTTCTCGCCGCGACGGGGGCCAAGCGGATCGTCGTCGCCCATACGCCGAACCTGGCCGGCATCACGATCACCAGCGGGGGCCGGCTCGCGCGCATCGATACCGGGATCTCGCGCTATTACGGTGGGACGCTCAGCTGGCTCGAGATATCCGGTGATCGGATGATCCCCCATACGACCGGGAGGCCGCAATGAAGACGAGGCTGTTCGTGGCATCGTGCCTGCTCGCCCTTGGCGCGCCGTCGGCGGCGCAGTCGCCGGCCCCCCTCTTCGCCGCGTCCGAGCCGATCCACCTGAAGATCGCCGCGGCGTTTCCGGCGCTGGTCCGGAACCGCCAGGGTTCGAGTGCCGTGGCGGGCACGCTGGTCGATCCGGCGGGGCAGACGCTCCCGGTCAGCCTCTCGCTTCGGGGAATCACTCGGCGAGCGTCCGACATCTGCGATTTCCCGCCGCTCCGCGTCGACTTCACGGCGCCGCCGCCGGCGACGTCGTTGTTCGTACGTCAACGCCGTCTCAAGCTCGTCACCCACTGCCGCAAGGGAGAGGGGTTCCAGCAATATGTGTTGCTCGAATATGCGGCGTACCGGATGTTCAACCTGCTCTCGCCCAAGAGCTTCGGAGTGCGGCTTGCAAACATCGATTATGTCGATGCAAGCGGACGCCCGCTGACGTCGCGCGTCGGCTTCTTCATCGAGGACCTGGGCGACGTCGCTCGCCGCAACGGAACGCGCGAGACGAGAGCTCCCGAGCGGATCGCGGTGTCGGCGCTCAATCCGGCCGACGCGGCCCGCTACGCCTTGTTCCAGCATATGCTCGGCAACCACGACTGGTCGATGCGCGCGGGGCCCGCGGGTGACGAATGCTGCCATAATGCGAAGCTGATCGGGCCGCTGGCCGCGGGAAGCGTCGTCCCCATCCCGTACGACTTCGATTTTTCGGGAATGGTCGACGCACCCTATGCGACACCTCCCGCCGAGCTGCACATCAGCGACGTTCGCCAGCGCCAGTTCCGGGGCTATTGCTTCCACAACGGCCAGACGGTCGCGGTCGCCGCGCAGATGCGCGCAGCGCGCCCCGCCATCCTCGGCGTTCTGGATCAGACCCCGGGCCTCGACGGCCGGACTAAAGGCCGGGCAGCTGCCTACCTGGAAAAGTTTTTTGCCGACATCGCGACCGATGCGGACGTCGCGAAGCTTCTCAGGCGCTGCATCGGCTGACTATTTTTTCTTCTTGTCCGGCTCGGGCGGCGCGGACTCGTCGATCCCGTCATAATCCGCGAGATAGCGCTTCATCCCCTTGCGCTCGCCATATTCGGTGAGCCAGAGGAAGGCGAAGGTGAAATTCAGCGCGATGCTGATCACCGCGGCAAGCTCGACCGCGCCGATCCCCGCGGACAAGCCGATCGCGACGGCGCACAGGATGAACAACGCATCGCCCGAGCTCTTGAGCGAATTCCTGAAGCGCACCGCGCCGGCAATTCCCGCGAGGGCGAAGGCCAGGGCCAGCGAGTTCTGGACGATGATCACGATGCCCGTCACGACCATCGGCAGGACGAGGATCGTGTTGACCAGCGACTGATCGTATTCCTCGCCGCTGCGCACCGCCATATAGACCCAGCTGACCGGAAGCGCGGCAAGGAGCGCGCCGACGATCGCCACGCTCAGCCAGAACAGGCTGTCGCCGAGGTTCCCGACATGTTCGGCGCGGATCGTGTCCGTGCCCTGGAGCGCGTTCTGCGACGTCTGGGTGAGCAGGGATTGGACCCCGCCGACCGGCAGGTAATTCCGAAGCTCGGGAAAGAGGTTGACCGCGGCGTAAACAAGCGCCCCGATCACGATGTAATAGATGGCCAGCTGGCCGATCAGCTTGGATGCGCGCATCGCGTTTCCCCCGTTGCAAGTGGCGCCCGTCGAGCGAGGTTAGGCCCAGTCGGGCAGTTTCGCAAAATTCTCTATGTCCGCCGGAATTTCGAAGTTCGCGATTGGCTCGAGCACTCCGAATCGCTCCCGCAGCGGCTCGTGCGCAAGGGCCGGCCACGGAATGTCGGCGAGCGGTAGTTCGGTGTCCGGAAGCCGGTCGAGGAGATCGCGGAGCAGCGTGAGGCGGCCGACGGCCTGGTCGTTGAAATCGACGATCGTCCACGGCGCGTAATCGGTGTGGGTCGCCGACAGCATCAGCTCGCGGGCTTCGGTATAGTCGTCGTACTTCTCCCGAGCCTTGATATCGATCGGGGACAGCTTCCATCTCTTCATCGGGTTGTGCAGGCGGTTCTCGAACCTTTCCTCCTGCACCGCCTGGTCACAGCTCAGCCAATATTTGAAGAGCAGGATTCCATCGTCAACGAGGTGCCGCTCGAACTGCGGAACCATATTCAGGAAGTCCTGCGTCTGCTCCTGCGTGCAGAAGTCCATCACCCGCTCGACCCCCGCGCGATTGTACCAGCTGCGGTCGAACAGCGCGATCTCGCCCTTGGCCGGAAAGTGTTCGATGTATCGCTGGAAATACCATTGCGTCCGTTCGCGCTCGCTTGGCCCCGGCAGAGCCACGACGCGGCATTGCCGCGGGTTGAGGATCCGCGCGAACATGTCGATCGAACCGCCCTTGCCCGCCGTGTCGCGGCCTTCGAAAACGACGATCAGCCGCTGCCCTGTTTCCGATACCCAGCGCGCCATCGCGCTCAATTCCTTGGCCATCGGCTTCAGGAGGACTTCATATTGGTCCTGGGTGAGCTTGCTTGATCCGCTCATCGTCGCCCCCTTAAGGGACAGTCTGACATGCTCGCCGAGCGAATGGAACACCCCGCGAGCGACATGAGTTCGTCAGCGTGACTCGGACCCGATCGCCATCGCTTCTCGACAAGGTCCTGCGCGCCGGCCTCGGAGCGCTTCATCGCCTGATGAAGCTTGGCTGGTTCGTCCGGCGGCCGAGCACGTTCGGGGCTCACGCGCTTGCGCTGACGCCGGAGCGCAAGATCATCCTCGTGAAGCTACGCTATGCGCCCGGCTGGCGTTTCCCCGGAGGCGGCCGCGGCGAGCGCGAGGACCCGCGCGACGCGGTCCTGCGCGAGCTTCGGGAGGAGATCGGGATGACGGGGCATGGATCGGTCCGCCTGGCATGCGAGCTCCAGGAAGCAGCCGATTTCAGCCGCGACCTCGCCGCGCTGCTGATCGTGGAGGACGTGCATTACGCGCCCCGCAAATGGTCGTGGGAAGTCGAGTCAATCATGGAAGCGGCGATCGACGATCTCCCCGAGGACCTGTCGCAACGGGCGGCGGTCTGGCTCGCCGCGCTGCGCCCGCTGGTGTAGCAAAACGCGTGCACCGCCTGTTCGTCGCGATCCGGCCTCCCGAGCCCATCCGCGATCTCCTGATCGACGCAATGGACGACAGCCCCGATTTCCGCTGGCAGGATGACGGGCAGCTCCACGTCACGCTGCGCTTCATCGGCGAGGTCGAGCGGCCCGTCGCCGACGATCTGGCCGGCGCGCTCGGTCAGGTTCGGGCCGGGCGATTCCAGATCCGGGTGAGTGGCGTCGGCCGGTTCGAGCGGCGCAATTCCGGAGCCATCTGGGCAGGCGTCGAGCCGAAGGCCCCACTCACAGCGCTCACCGCCAGGGTCGAGCGCGCATGCCAGCGAATCGGGCTCGATCCGGAGCGCCGCGCCTTCCATCCGCACGTGACGCTCGCCCGATGGAAAGGGCGACGGACGCGTGAGGTGCAAGCCTTCCTCGAGCGAAAGCGTGACCTCGAGTCCGGACCGTTCGAGGTCGATCGCTTCATCCTGTTCGAGAGCCGGCTCTCGAAGCACGGTGCGCACTATGAGGAGGTCGCTGTCTTTCCGCTGATCTAGGTTTGCATTTTCACGAAGCCCAGATAACGGAAGTGCGCGGTCAGCTGGCTGGCCACGCACTTCCTCCGGCGACCGGCAGCGCAGGGGGTGCAACTACCAGAGCCGGACCCGTTTCTCCGATGATATATAGAATTTGGAGCCAGCGTCGATCTCAAACGCATTGTACCCTTCATCCAGGTTCCTCAGCGGCCCGATGACTGATTTTCGAAACGTCATGGTTCCCCCTGCAACGCAAATGAGGTGCGCCGCACTGAACCGTCGGAGGCTAAGCGATCCACGCCGGATCGACAAGCGTCAATCGCGCACCAACGAAGGTGGGTTCCACTCCGGTCCCGCCCCCTGCCCGTTCGCGAAGAATTGAGATACATATCGATTGCCGGATCAAGTCTGCTCAGGGGGCGGGGCATTTTAGCAGCCGGTCTTTTGTTGGCGTATTCCGTGGCCGCCCCCCCGCGCTCGCGCAGCGGCTCGGCCGCCGCCCCGCCGCCTTTCTGCCGGTTGATCTGACGCCACCGCCGGTGGCAATTCAAGACGCGCGACCCATATAGTCTTTGTGCCGCGTTGACCGTCGGCCCAACGAGCATTACCACTAGAACATAAACGGAACGAACCGCCTTAAGATGCTGACGCATATCTCCGTCCGCGGCGCCCGCGAGCACAACCTCAAGGGGATCGACGTCGACATCCCGCGCGAGAGCCTGACGGTCATCACCGGCCTCTCGGGATCGGGCAAGTCGAGCCTCGCCTTCGACACCATCTACGCCGAGGGCCAGCGGCGCTACGTCGAATCCTTAAGCGCCTACGCCCGCCAATTCCTCGAGATGATGCAGAAGCCCGACGTCGAGCATATCGACGGCCTCTCGCCCGCCATCTCGATCGAGCAGAAGACGACGTCGCGCAACCCGCGCTCGACCGTCGCGACCGTCACCGAAATCTACGATTACATGCGCCTGCTCTGGGCGCGCGTCGGCATCCCTTATTCGCCCGCGACCGGCCTGCCGATCGAGGCGCAGCAAGTCAGCCAGATGGTCGACCGCACGATGCGACTCCCCGAGGGCAGCCGCCACTATCTGCTCGCGCCGGTCGTTCGCGGCCGCAAGGGCGAGTATCGCAAGGAGCTCGCCGAGTGGCAGAAAGCGGGCTTCCAGCGCGTCCGCATCGATGGCCAGATGCACGCGATCGAGGAGGCCCCCGCGCTCGACAAGAAGTACA
>DASURT010000043.1:0-13896 GCA_036375515.1 Sphingomicrobium sp. | reverse complement strand
CCTTGGCTTCGACGACCCGGCGGTGCCGGCGAGGCGCCTCGGCGAGTGGCGTTCGGGCAAGGCGCGCTCGGTCCGTTCGCCGGCCGCCCAGCAAGCGTTCGAGGCGATGCTGCCCGGGCTACTGCAGGCGATCGCGGCCGGCACCGACCCCGACCGCGCGCTCAATCGCCTGAGCGATATCGTCGAGCGCCTGTCGAGCGGCGTGAACTTCTTCCGGCTGCTCGAGGCTCGGCCCGCGCTGGCGCGACTGCTGGCGAAGATCCTCGCCCACGCGCCTGCGCTCGCCGACCAGTTGGCCCGCCGGCCCGAGCTGTTTGAAGGGCTGTTCGACGCGTCGAGCTTCGAACTGCCTCCGCCGCCGGCGGAATTTGCCGATCTGCTCTCGCGCGCGATGCGGGGGCACCCTTACGACGTCGCCCTGGACCGGGTGCGGCGACTCGTGAATGAGCGGCGCTTCGCCCTCGGGGTCCAGCTGATCGACCGCCATCGCGACCCGCTTGCGGTCGCCGGCGGCTATGCGCGGGTCGCCGAGGGCGCGATCGAAGCGCTCGGCAACGCCGCGACCCGTGCGTTCGAGGAGGCGCATGGCAGGATCCCGGGCGCGGAGCTTCTCGTCCTCGGACTCGGACGGCTCGGCGGCTGCGCGCTGACCCACGCGTCCGACCTCGATATCATCTACTTGCACACGGCCGCGCCCGGCTCGCGCTCGGACGGAGCCAGACCATTGGGTCCGAACGATTATTTCAACCGCCTGGCGAGCCGGGTCACGGCCGCGCTCAGTGTGCCGACCGCCGCCGGACCGCTTTACGATGTCGACGTCCGCCTGAGGCCCGAGGGTGCGAAGGGAATGCTGGTCGTCTCGCTCGACGCGTTCGAGCACTACCAGCGGAGCAACGCGTGGACGTGGGAGCATATGGCGCTCTGCCGGGCGCGCCCGATCTTCGGTTCGCCCGAGGTTCGCGAACGGGCGTCGGCGGCGATCGAATCGATCCTGCGCGTGGACCGCGACCGGCTGGAAACCGTCAAGGACGCCGTGAAAATGCGCGCCGAGATGGAGCTTCACAAGCCGGCGCGGAGCAAGCTCGACGTGAAGCTCGGCCCCGGCGGGCTCGTCGACCTCGAATTCGCGGTCCACGTGCTCCAACTCACGCGCCATGTCGGGCTCGATCCGCGCCTGGAGGTCGCGCTAGAGCAGCTTTTGAGCGAAAATTTCATCGAGCAAAATATTATTGATTCACAACAATTGCTCACGCGGATTTTGGTGATGATGCGGCTCGTCGCGCCCGGAGACGTGAAGCCGACGGCCGGGACGTGGCAGCTGGTCGCCGAAGCCTGCGGAGCAGGAAGCTGGGACGAGCTGCTTGCCCAACATGATTCGGCGCGCCAAAGCATTGCCCGGCTATGGAACAGCATCAGGCAAGAGGCATGAGATGATCGGCGAAGACGAGCAGGCCCCGGCAATCGGCGTCACTTTGAGTGATGGCAGCAGCATAAACCTGGCCTCGCCCGGGCGGCCGCTGGTGCTCTATTTCTACCCGAAGGACGACACGTCGGGTTGTACCCGCGAGGCGCAGGACTTCACCGCTCTCGCGCCCGATTTCGCCAAAGCCGGAGTGAAGGTCGTCGGAGTCTCGCGCGACCCGATGAAAGTCCATGAGAAGTTCATCGGGAAATACGCGCTGGCCGTGCCGCTCGCATCCGACGAGGACGGCCGCATCTCCGATGCGTTCGGCACCTGGGTGCAGAAGTCGATGTACGGCCGCAAATATATGGGGATGGAGCGGTCGACCTTCCTGATCGGCACGGACGGGCGGGTTATCCGCGCGTGGCGCAAGGTCAAGGTACCCGGGCACGCGCAAGAAGTGCTCAAGGCCGCCGGGGAGATGGCGACAGCCTGAGCGTTAGCCCGCGAGGTCGCGGACCATCGATTCCCAGTGCCGCACGTTGTCGAACAGCGACTGGACGGGGATTCGCTCGTCCTTGCCGTGGGCCCGCTCGTCGTCGGGCGAAACTCCCCACTGGCCGTCGACGCCATAGACGGGAATTCCGCGCGCGCGGAATTCCAGGCCGTCGGTCGCGCCGGCGGACATCTGGGGAATGATGGTCTGGTTCGGGAAGCGCGCTTTGACCGCCTTGGTGTAGGCGTTCACCACGTCCGGCCGCAGCGGTGATACGGGCGTCGGCCGTCCGGTGTCGGGAAGCGGGGTGACCTCGACGTTGCGTCCGACGACCTGCTGCAGCTCGGCCTGCACGACCTTCGGCTCGACTCCGGGCATGATCCGGCAATTGACCGTCGCCTGGGCGAGCTGCGGCAGCGCATTGTCGGCGTGGCCGCCCTTGAGCATGGTCGCGACGCAGCGGGTGCGGGTGAGGCCGACTTCCAGCGGGTTGGCCTCGATCGCGTCGGCGGCCGCGCCGTCGTTTGGATTGGCGAGCCAGGCGCGCATCTGCTGGCCGAGGGGGCTGTCGCCTTCCTGCTTCGCGCGCTCCGTAAAATATTCGCGCGTCGTGTCGTTGAGCATCGGCGTGAAGCGGTGCCCCTGCAGCTTCTTCAGCGCGTCGGCGAGGTCGTAAATGGCGTTGTCCGGTCGCGGGCGAGAGCTGTGACCGCCGGGATTGCGGACCCGGAAATAATAGCTCTGGAACGTCTTCTCCGACGTCTGCAGCCCGAATCCGAGCGGCGTGCCGTCGCGCGTGAACGCGCCACCCCCCGCGTCGGCGTTCAGCGCGAACTCCGCATCGGTCCACTTGCGCCACTCGGTCGCTCCAAGCTCGGCGCCCTTGCCCTCGGTCTCCTCGTCGCCGGTGAACAGGAGGACGATGTCGCGGTCCGGCTTGAAGCCGTCCGCCCTCAGCTTCATCAGCGCGACCATGGCAGGGATGCCGCCGCCCTTGTCGTCACCGCTGCCGCGCCCGTAGAAATAGCCGTCCTTCTCGACCAGCTTGAACGGATCGGTCGTCCAGTCGCTCGGCAGCGCCTCGACCACGTCCATGTGCGCCAAGATCAGGATCGGCTTGGCCTTCGGGTTGGCCGACGGCCAGCGCGCGATCATCGCCGCCGTCTTGTTTCCCGGCGGTCCCTCGTAGGGAAGCACGTGGATGTCGCTGGCCGTCCATCCGGCCGCCCGCAGCTTGCCCGCGAGGTAATTCTGGAGCCGGGGCAGCTCGTTGCGTCCCATGACTGTCGGCGTTTCGACTGCGGCCTTGTAAATCTCGCGCACCGTCGCCTCCCACTTGGGCGGGAGCTTGGGCGCGTTGGCGAGCGTGCTCGGCGGGGGCGAGGTCAGCGGCGCTTGCACCGTCTGCGCGAGTGCGGCGGTGGAGCTGAAGGCAAGCAGAACCGCGACGAATTTGAGCATGGCCAGACTCTCCCAGAAAGCGGACGCGCACGCTAAGGCCGCACGCCCGTGCGTCAAGTTACCGCGCCGTGGCCCTCCGCCAGATATTCGGCACTCTTCATCTCCTCGAGCCGGCTGACGGTGCGCTGGAACTCGAAGCTGCCGTCCCCCGACGGGTAGAGACCTTCCGGTTCGGCGTCGGCGCCGGCGAGCAGCTTCACCTTGTGTTCGTAGAGCGCGTCGATCAGCGTCATGAAGCGCGCGGCCTCGTTGCGCATCTCCGGCCCCATCACCGGAATGCCGACGATGATCACGGTGTGATAGCGCCGGGCGATCGCGAGGAAGTCCGCGGCGCCGCGCGGCTCGCCGCACAGCCGCTTGAACGAGAAGACCGCGACGCCCTTGAGGCTTTTGGGCACGTGCAATGTGCGCCCCCCGCCGACGTCGAGCTCCTCGGTCGGAACCTTCGCCCGGTCCTCGACCGGATAGTCGGTCAGCTGGAAGAACGCGCGGCTGAGGTCCGCCGTGGCCTCGGGGCCGTTCGGAACATGCCAGACCTCGACTCCCTCGAGACGGTCGAGCCGGTAATCGGTCGGGCCGTTGACCTCGACCACGAGCATGCGCCGTTCGATCAACTCGATGAAGGGGATGAACAGCTCGCGGTTGAGGCCGTCCTTGTAGAGGTCGTGCGGCGGCCGGTTCGAGGTCGTGACCACCTTCACACCCTCTTCGAGCAGTTTCCCGAACAGGCGCGACACAATCATCGCGTCGGCGGGGTTGGTGACCTGCATCTCGTCGAAGCAGAGCAGCCTCGCCTCGGCAGCGATTTGCCCCGCGACCGGCTCGATCGGGTCGCCGTCCTCGCTCCGCCGGGCATCGCGAAGCCGCTGATGTGTCTCGATCATGAATTCGTGGAAATGGACCCGGCGCTTGGGGTGGACGTCGATATGCGCGAAAGCGAGGTCCATCAGCATCGACTTCCCCCGCCCGACGCCGCCCCAGAGATAGACCCCGGCGGGCCGGTCGGCGCCGGAGTCGAATAGCCGGGCCAGGAGCCCGGCGGGCTGCGCGCCGGCGGCCAGCCGGTCGAGCGCCGCGACGGCGCGCGCCTGCGCCGGGTCGGGCTTCAGTTCATGCGCGCGGAGAAGCTGGGCATAGGCGCGCCCGACGGAACCCGTCATGCCGGGGCGTTGCGCTCGCGGATGCGCTTCAGCGTGCCGCTGAAGCTGTAGCAGGGATCGCCGTTCTGCTTGACCACGCCCTGGAGGAAGGCATGGCCCCGGGTCTGCTTCACCAGTTCGACATGCGAGTCCAGCGGACTGCCGGCCTGCCCCCGAGCGAGGAAGTGCGTGGTGAGGTCGAGCGTCACGTAATGCGCCCGTTCCATCCCGGCGCACAGGCCCCCGGCGAACATCGACATGTCGATGAAGCTCATGATCGCCCCGCCGTGGATCGACCCGCCCATGTTCATGTGGGCCTCGGTCGGGAACATCCGGCAGATCGCTCGGCCGGGACCGTCGGTTTTGAACAGCAATCGGCCGGTCGCGCCGGCGAACGACCCGCGCGGAAAATCGCCCCAACTGTACCAGCCGGGATAATCGGGATCGGGAGTCGCGCCGCGCGGGACGCCGACGTCCTCCAGCCCTTCGGCCTGGTAGGTTTCCTGGCTCACGCGGCCCGTTCTGCGATCAGCTTCTTTTCTTCCGCGATCGCCTTGGCCGGGTTGAGGCCCTTCGGGCACACGTTGGTGCAGTTCATGATCGTGTGGCAGCGGTAGAGGCGGAACGGGTCTTCGAGGTTGTCGAGTCGCTCGCCGGTCGCCTCGTCGCGGCTGTCGGCGATCCAGCGATAAGCCTGCAGCAACACCGCCGGGCCGAGATACCGGTCGGGGTTCCACCAATAACTGGGACAACTGGTCGTGCAGCAAAAACACAGGATGCATTCGTAGAGGCCGTCGAGCCTCGAGCGGTCTTCGGGCGACTGCAGCCGCTCGCGCGACGGCGGCGGGCTGACCGTCTTCAGCCACGGCTGGATCGAGGCATATTGCGCATAGGCGTGGGTGAGGTCGGGGACGAGATCCTTGACCACCTCCATGTGCGGCAGCGGAGTGATCTGGACCTCACCCTTCAAATCGTCGATCGCGGTCGTGCAGGCGAGGCCGTTGGTGCCTTCCATGTTCATCGCGCACGACCCGCAGATCCCCTCGCGGCAGGAGCGGCGGAAGGTCAGGGTCGGGTCGATCTCGTTTTTGATCTTGATGAGTGCGTCGAGGACCATCGGGCCGGTCTTGTCGAGGTCGATGGTGTAGCGGTCCCAGCGCGGGTTGGCGCCGCTGTCCGGATCGTAGCGATAGATTTTGAAGGTCCTGGGCCTTTTGCCCTCCTCGGGCTTGTAGTTGCGGCCCCGGACGATCTTGCTGTTCTTGGGAAGCGTGAACTCGGCCAAGCTGGTGCTCCTTGCTTGGCCAGCGGCGCTAGCACGGCCTCGACCGGTTTTCAAAAGCTACGAAGCCAAAAAGAAAGGCCGCCCGGCGGAGCGGACGGCCTCTCGAAGAAACCCAGGCGTCGCCTAGCGGTACAATAGCGCGCTCACGACCTGCTGGATCAGCATGGTCCTGGGATCGACGCGGTAGAGATAGCCGTCGCCGTAATAATAATTGAACCCGGGATCGAAGCCGTAGCGCGACCTCATGTCGTACGGGATCTGGTTGTAGGTCCAGGGATGGCCGTAGCTGAGCGGGAAGCGCTGGCCGAGGCGGTACAACTGCTTGACCTGTCCGGGAGGACGGCAGCCGTTGTGCTTCTTGGCGAGGCCCGGCGGGCACCCGCCGACGCCGTAGCCGACCGGCCCGGCGACCCCGTATTCGTAGCCGTGCGGATTGCCCTTGCCATGGCCGGGCTTCGCGAAAGCCGGGCCGGCGAAAGCGAGCGCCGCGGCGCCCGCGATGAGGAATAGCTGTTTCATAATCTCACCATTGTCGCTGTTCGTGCCTGAACGTTCGTTGACCGGAATGGTTACCGTGCGGACAGTGGTTTGCATGGGCCATGCCGAGGAACGCCCCAAACCGATGCCCGTTGGCTCCATCGTCCACCAGAAGGAGGAAACCATGCTTGGAAAAGCCGATGCAACGCCGATGATCGCGGTCAGGGATCTCGATCGCGCGCGGAGCTTCTATGAGGATACGTTGGGATTGAAGGCGAGAGACGACTTTGGCGAAGGGTTCATGCTGGAGAGCGGCGACACCCAGTTCAACGTCTATCGCTCCGAGTTCGCGGGCACGAACAAGGCAACGTCCCTGACGTTCGAGGTCGATGACATCGACAAGGAAGTCAGCGAACTGAAGGGTAAAGGCATCCTCTTCGAACATTATGACCTGCCCGGGCTCGAGCGGCGCGGCGACCTTTACGTCGGCGAGAAGGGGTTCAAGACCGCCTGGTTCAAGGACCCGGACGGGAACATCCTCAGCCTGATCGAGGAGTAAACGGCGGAGCGGTTGCCCGCATCCTTGCTACGGTCTAGAGGCCGCGCCGACAGCGCTGACCCCGGAGCGCCCTCACATTGCAAAGGATGCAGCTGCCCCCATGGCTCGCAAGACAATCGCGCTGATCGGCGCAGGAATGATCGGCGGAACCCTCGCCCACCTCGCCGCGATGCGCGAGCTTGGCGACATCGTCCTGTTCGACATCATGGAGGGTATTCCCGAGGGCAAGGCGCTCGATATCGCCCAGGCGGGGCCGATCGACGACTTCGACGCGAGATTGAAGGGCACGTCCGATTATGCCGACATCGAAGGCGCGGACGTGTGCATCGTCACCGCCGGCGTGCCGCGCAAGCCGGGCATGAGCCGCGACGATCTTCTGGGCATCAATTTGAAGGTGATGAAAGCCGTCGGCGAGGGCCTCCGCAGGCACGCGCCGAACGCCTTCGTCATCTGCATCACCAATCCACTGGACGCGATGGTCTGGGCTCTGCGCGAATTTTCCGGGCTCCCGCACCACATGGTCGTCGGAATGGCCGGCGTGCTCGACAGCGCGCGCTTCCGCCATTTCCTGGCAGCAGAGTTCAATGTCAGCGTCGAGGACGTCACCGCCTTCGTCCTCGGCGGGCACGGCGACACGATGGTGCCGGTGGTCGGCTATTCGACCGTCGCCGGCATCCCGATCCCCGACCTCATCAAGATGGGCTGGTCGACGCAGCAGCGGATCGACGAGATCGTCAAGCGCACCCGCGGCGGGGGCGGCGAGATCGTTGCCCTCTTGAAGACGGGATCGGCTTATTACGCTCCGGCGGCCAGCGCGATCGCGATGGCCGAGAGCTTTTTGAAGGACAAGAAGCGCGTGCTGCCCTGCGCGGCACATTTGACCGGCCAGTATGGCGTGAACGACCTCTATGTCGGCGTTCCGTGCGTGCTCGGCGCTGGCGGCGTCGAGCGGATCGTCGAGATCGAGCTCGACGATACAGCGCGCAAGAATTTCGACGTCAGCGTCGATGCGGTCAAGGAACTGCTCGTCGCCTGCAAGCAGATCGACGCCAGCCTCGCCGAAGAGCCGGTTGCGTGAGCATCCTCGTCGACAGGAACACCAGGGTCATCACGCAGGGGATGACCGGCGAGACCGGCACGTTCCACACGCAGCAAGGACTGGCCTACGGCACGCAGATGGTCGGCGGAGTCACTCCGGGGAAGGGCGGGACCACGCATCTCGGGCTGCCGGTCTTCGACACGGTGAAGGAGGCGGTCGAGAAGACCGGAGCGACTGCGAGCGTGATCTATGTCCCGCCGCCGTGCGCCGCGGACTCGATCCTCGAGGCGGTCGATGCCGAAGTGCCGCTGATCGTCGCGATCACCGAGGGCATTCCGGTGCTCGACATGGTGAAGGTCAAGCGCGCGCTCGATGGCACCAAGTCGCGGCTGATCGGGCCGAATTGCCCCGGAGTGCTGACGCCGGACGAGTGCAAGATCGGCATCATGCCCGCCAACATCTTCAAGAAAGGCAGCGTCGGCATCGTCTCGCGTTCGGGCACGCTCACTTATGAGGCGGTGTTCCAGACCACCAACGAGGGTCTCGGCCAATCGACCGCGGTCGGCATCGGCGGCGACCCGGTCAAGGGAACCGAGTTCATCGACATCCTCGAGAAATTCCTCGCCGACGATGAGACCAAATCGATCATCATGATCGGCGAGATCGGCGGAAGCGCCGAAGAGGATGCGGCGCAGTTCCTCGCCGACGAGGCGAAACGCGGGCGTAAAAAGCCGGTGGTAGGGTTTATCGCCGGACGGACCGCACCTCCCGGCCGCCGGATGGGCCACGCCGGCGCGATCGTCTCCGGCGGCAAGGGCGACGCGATGAGCAAGATCGCGGCGATGGAGGCGGCTGGAATAACCGTCAGCCCAAGCCCATCTGAATTAGGCAGAACTTTGAAGGGGTTGCTGGCTTTGGCATAGTCTGTTCCCCGGCGAAGGCCGGGGTCCAGGAGCCGAAGGCTGATAAGACAATGGAGAAAGCCGGCTACGCGAGGAACGGAATCTTGATTGGGATGATCTCTATCCGAGATTGTTTGACGCGGCTGTCGCCGCGCCTGGGCCCCGGCCTTCGCCGGGGAACACCATAGCTTCGTCGGGGAACGGAGAGTGATTTGAGCGACGTCATCGGATTTGTCGAACGGGAGCAGGGCCCGAGCTGGGCGCGGCCGAACTGGCCGCTCGTCGAGCTCGACGAGCTGAACCTCGGCCTCGATCCGACCGAGGCCACGATCGAGAAATTCAGGGCCGCGGTCGCCGAGCGCGCGGTGGCGGCCGGCGCGAGCGCTGACGAAGTTCGCCGCGCGGCCGAGGATTCGATCCGCGCGATGATGCTGATCCGTACCTACCGGGTGCGCGGGCATCTGGCCGCCGACCTCGACCCGCTTGGCCTCCTGAGCCGCGAGGTCCCGGCCGACCTCACGCCGGCCTATCACGACTTCACCAACGCCGACCTCGACAGGCCGATCTGGGTTTGCGGAGTGCTCGGCTTCGAGCAGGCGACGGTCCGCGAGATCGTCAAGGTTCTGCAGGCGACCTACTGCGGGCACATCGGCTTCGAGTACATGCACATCAACGAGGTCGAGGAGCGGCGCTTCATTCAGGAGCGGATCGAGAGCGCCGAGGACACGGTCCAGTTCACGCCCGAAGGCAAGCAATCGATCCTCGGCAAGGTCATCCAGGGCGAGCAATGGGAGAAGTTCCTCGCCAGGAAATATGTGGGGACGAAGCGCTTCGGGCTCGACGGCGGCGAGAGCGCCATTCCCGCGCTCGAAGCGGTCATCAAGTACGGCGGAATGCTGGGGGTTGAGGAAATCGACGTCGGAATGGCGCACCGCGGGCGGCTCAATGTGCTGTCGAACGTGATGGGCAAGCCGGCGCAGGCGATTTTCCATGAGTTCGCGGGCGGCGCGACCAATCCGGCCGACGTCGGCGGCTCGGGCGACGTCAAATACCACCTCGGCACCTCGTCGGACCGCGAGTTCGACGGCAACAGGGTGCACCTTTCGCTGCTGCCCAACCCGTCCCACCTCGAAGCGGTCGATCCGGTCGTGCTCGGCAAGGCCCGAGCGTCGATGACCTGCAGGGGCGACTTCGAGGGCAAGAAGGTGCTGCCGATGCTGCTGCACGGCGATGCCGCCTTCGCGGGCCAGGGCGTGGTGTGGGAGTGTCTGACGCTTGCCGGTCTCCCGGGCTACGGCACGGGCGGAACGATCCATTTCATCATCAACAACCAGGTCGGATTCACGACCAGCCCGCAGTTCGCGCGCTCCTCGCCCTATCCGTCCGACGTTGCGAAAGGCGTCCAGGCGCCGATCCTCCACGTCAACGGCGATGATCCCGAGGCCGTCACCTGGTGCTGCAAGCTCGCAATCGAGTTTCGCCAGAGGTTCGGCCGCGACATCGTCATCGACATGTGGTGTTATCGCCGCTTCGGCCATAACGAGGGCGACGAGCCGAGCTTCACCCAGCCGCAGATGTACGCGGCGATCAAGATTCATCCGCCGATCAGCGAAATCTACGGCAAACGGCTGATCGCCGAGGGCGTCGCCGACCAGGCCTGGATCGACAAGTTCACCAGGGATCATGTCGCGGAGCTGGAGAGCGATTTCGAGGCCGCGGTCTCGTACCAGCCCGACAAGGCCGACTGGTTCGGCGGCCGCTGGGCCGGGCTCGGCCGGCCCGAAGAGCCGGTGCTCGGGCGCCGCAACATCGCGACCGCGATCGATGACGAGAAGATGCGCCATCTCGGCGGCGTGCTGACGACCGTCCCGGAGGGCCTCGTCATCCACAAGACGCTGCAACGCATCCTCGACGCCAAGAAGGCCATGTTCGAGACGGGGGAGGGGTTCGACTGGGCGACCGCCGAAGCGCTCGCCTACGGGAGCCTGCTCGCGGATGGTCACGGCGTTCGGCTCTCGGGCCAGGACAGCGGCCGCGGCACCTTCAGCCAGCGCCACGCCGTCTGGGTCGATCAACGGACCGGCGAGAAGTACATCCCGCTCTGCCAGGTCGAGGGCGGCCGCTTCGAGGTCCGCGATTCCCCGTTGAGCGAGTTTGGCGTGCTGGGCTTCGAATATGGCTATTCGCTCGCAGACCCCCAGTGCCTGGTGCTGTGGGAAGCGCAGTTCGGCGACTTCGCCAACGGCGCGCAGACGATCATCGACCAGTTCATCGCGGCCGGCGAAGCGAAATGGCTCCGCGCGAGCGGCCTCGCGATGCTTCTTCCGCACGGCTTCGAGGGCCAGGGGCCCGAGCACAGCTCGGCGCGGCTCGAGCGCTATCTGCAGCTTTGCGCCGAGGACAATATGCAGGTCGCGAACTGCACCACCCCGGCGAATTATTTCCACATCCTCAGGCGGCAGATGCGGCGCGATTTCCGCAAACCCCTGGTGCTGATGACCCCCAAGTCGCTGCTCCGCCACAAGCTCGCGGTGTCGAGCGCGGCGGACTTCACCGGGGACAGCCACTTCCGCCGGATCCTGTCGGACCTCAATCCGCCGGCCGAGGGCCAGACGAGGCGCCTCGTCCTCACCTCGGGCAAGCTCGCTTACGAGCTGATGGGCGCGCGCGACGAGGCCGGCGACCTGGGCGTCGAGATCGTCCGGGTCGAGCAGCTCTACCCGTTCCCGAGCGAGCCCCTGGTGAAACGCCTGAAGGCGATGCCCAACCTCAAGGACCTGATCTGGGCGCAGGAAGAGCCGCGGAACAACGGCGCCTGGTTCTTCGTCGAGCCGCTGCTCGAGGCGTGCATCGCCGAAGCCGGCTTCGATGGGATGCGCCCGCAATATGCGGGCCGCGACGCGGGCGCATCGCCCGCCACGGGTCTCGCCAAGCGCCATGCGGCCGAGCAGGCGGCCTTGATCGCTGCCGCTCTTGGGCATAGCAGCCAGCCCGCGAGCCCAGCTGTCGCCGCGGAATAGAGAGAAACAATGGCAACGGAAGTCCAGGTCCCCGCACTCGGGGAATCGATCACCGAGGGAACGCTCGCTCAGTGGCTGAAGAAGCCGGGCGAGGCGGTCGCGGAAGACGAGCCGATCGCCAGCCTCGAGACGGACAAGGTGACGGTCGAAGTGCCGTCGCCGACCGACGGCGTGCTCACCGAGCAGCTGGTGAAGGAAGGCGACACGGTCGCGGTCGGAGCGATCATCGCGCGAATCGATGATCAGGCGACGGCCGGTGCGTCAGCTCCCGCGGCTGCGGCGGCGAGCGCAACAACCAATCCCGCAGGTCCAAGCGAGACTCCGGCGCTGCGCGGCGATGCGGTCGCACCGGTAGCGGAACCCGAGGTCACCGAGCGGGAGGAAGACCACATCACGACCCTCTCGCCGGCGGTCCGGCGCGCGGTGCTCGAATATCATGTCGACCCCAGCCAGATCAGGGGCACCGGCAAGGACGGGCGCCTCACCAAGGACGACGTGATCGCCGCCGCCGAAGCGAAGGGCGCCGAGCCCGGTCCGGCGATCGCTCCCCAGGCGAAAGCCCCGGCAGCTCCGGCTCCGGCTGCTCCCACGCCGCAGGTGAAGGCACCGGTCGCTCCGGGGGAACGGAAAGAAGAACGCGTCAAGATGTCGCGGATCCGGCAGACGATCGCGAAGCGGCTGAAGGAGGCTCAGAACACCGCCGCGATGCTGACGACGTTCAACGATGTCGACATGTCGGCCGTGATGGACGCCCGCAACCGCTACAAGGACGAATACGAGAAGAAGCACGGAATCCGGCTCGGCTTCATGAGCTTCTTCGTGAAGGCTTGCGCGCTCGCGGCTCGCGACGTGCCGGCGGTCAACGCCAGCCTTGAGGGCGACGAGATCGTCTATCGCGACTATTTCGACGTTTCGATCGCGGTTTCGGCGCCCAAGGGTCTCGTTGTCCCGGTCGTCCGCAACGCCCAGGCAATGAGCTTCGCCGACATCGAGAAGACGATCGCCGACTTCGGCAAGCGCGCCAAGGAAGGCACGCTCGGCATCGAGGAGATGCAGGGCGGCACATTCACCATCTCCAACGGCGGCGTGTTTGGCTCGCTGCTGTCGACCCCGATCATCAATCCGCCGCAGTCGGCGGTGCTCGGGATGCACCGGATCGAGGAGCGCCCCGTGGTCGAGGACG
Source organism: Sphingomicrobium sp. (assembly GCA_036375515.1). GTDB lineage: Bacteria > Pseudomonadota > Alphaproteobacteria > Sphingomonadales > Sphingomonadaceae > Sphingomicrobium. The sequence continues at coordinate 933 of DASURT010000043.1, read as the reverse complement.
GCGCGATCGTAGCCCGGCCGATGATGTACCTCGCGCTCTCCTACGACCATCGGCTCGTCGACGGCCGCGAGGCGGTGACCTTCCTGGTCCGGGTCAAGGAAGCGATCGAGGACCCGACTCGGTTGCTGATTGACCTGTAACCTGTTCCCCGGCGAAGGCCGGGGCCCAGGCGGCGCTTCCGCGCCGTCTTTTTATTTTTTGACTGGACCCCGGCCTTCGCCGGGGAACGAGGAGTGAATGGCAGAGACTTACGATTTCGACGTCCTGGTGATCGGCTCCGGCCCGGGCGGTTATGTCGCCGCCATCCGCGCCGCGCAGCTTGGTTTCAAGACCGCCTGCGCCGAGAGCCGCGAGACCCTGGGCGGCACCTGCCTTAATGTCGGCTGCATCCCGTCCAAGGCGCTGCTCCACGCGTCCGAGCTGTTCGAGGAGGCGGCGCACGGAACGCTCGCGAAGTGGGGGGTGAAGCCAGCCAAGGTCGAGCTCGACCTCGACGCAATGCACGGCAGCCGCAAGGAGGCGGTCAAGGGGCTGACGCAGGGCATCGAGTTCCTGTTCAAGAAGAACAAGGTCGAATGGCTGAAGGGCCGTGCGACGTTCGAGAGCGCCGATACGGTCAAGGTCGGCGACAGGACCGTCCGCGCGAAGAACATCGTCATCGCCACCGGATCGTCGGTGACTCCGCTTCCCGGCGTCAACATCGACCAGGAAAGGATCGTCGATTCCACCGGCGCCCTCGAGCTTGCCGAGGTCCCCAGGAAGATGGTGGTGATCGGCGGCGGCGTGATCGGTCTCGAGCTCGGCTCGGTCTGGCGGCGGCTGGGCGCGGAGGTCATTGTGGTCGAGTTCCTCGATCAGATCCTGCCCGGCTTCGACGGCGACGTGCGCAAGGAAGCCAACAAGATCTTCAAGAAGCAGGGCTTCGAGTTCAAG
>DASURT010000042.1:0-11590 GCA_036375515.1 Sphingomicrobium sp. | reverse complement strand
TCGACCTCGTAGATCGAGCCTTTCTCGCCGTAACGGTCGACGAGGAACAGGCGCGAACCGCCGATGCCCTCGATCGCCGGGATGTCGAGCTCGCCGTCGCCGACCTTCACTGCGACATCCGTCGCGCCCAGGCGAATCGCTCGCTCGTGCGCGGCCTTCGCGTCCTTGACGCGGAAGGCCATGGCGCAGGCGCTCGGGCCATGCGCCCTGGAATAGTCCTCGGCGTAGCTACCGGGCTCGGCGTTGATAATGAAATTGCAGTCGCCCTGCTTGTGGAGGGTGACGTTCTTGCTCTTGTGCCGGGCGACCTCGGGGAAGCCCATCCTGGTGAAGAGCGAGCGCAGCAGCTCGATGTCGGGCGCGGTATATTCGACGAACTCGAAGCCGTCGGTCCCCATCGGGTTTTCGAGCCCTAGAGGACCCTTTTCGGCGACTTGCGTGGCCATTTGTCGTCTCCTTTGCGGCCCAACTGCGCCCGGACCATACCCATTTCAAGGCCGCTTAATTTCACTATTTTCTCAAGGAAGCCGACCAAAAGCGTGAAGTTAAGCCCGCAGCGCCGTGCTCAGGCGCCGCCGGGCGGGTAGGCATGGGCATCGCCAGAGCGTAGCATCCGGGCGGCCCTGTAGGACAGCTGAAATGACCCCGCCCACTGGATGGAACCTCTCCGACGACGGCAAGGCGCTCGTCCGGACATTCAAGTTCAAGGATTTCAGCGAGGCGTTCGCGTTCCTCACGCGCGTCGCGCTGCACGCGGAGAAAATCGACCATCACCCGGAGTTCATGAACGTCTGGAACCGCGTCGACTTCCGGCTGACGACGCACGACACGGGCGGCGTCACCGAGCGCGACTTGAAGCTGGCCGAAGCGATCAACAGGCTGGCGGGTGCCTGAAACGGCGGCGGCGGCGCACCGCGAGGTTTCGCGCGGGTCGACGATCATTGCCGCCTTCTCGACCATCGTCGAATGGTACGATTTCACGCTCTACCTCTATTTCGCGACGGTCCTGTCGCGCGTCTTCTTCGGCGGCGGCGCGGCTTCGCTGCTGACGACCCTGGCGGGATTCGCCGTCGCCTATCTGATGCGCCCGCTGGGAGCGATCTTTTTCGGCCATGTCGGCGACCGCTACGGGCGGCGCACGACCCTACTGCTGTCGGTCGCGCTGATGAGCGCGGCGATGCTGGCGATGGGGCTGCTGCCGACGCGCGCCGCGATCGGCCCCGCCGCGGGCTGGCTGCTGATCCTGCTGCGCTGCGTGATGGGCTTCGCGGTCGGCGGCGAATATACCGGAGTCGTCGCTTATCTCCTCGAAGGCGCGCGGCCCGACCGGCGCGGCCTGGTCACGTCGCTTGCCGCGGCCGCGAGCGAAGTCGGCGCGCTGCTGGCGGTCGGAGTCTCGGCGCTGACCGTCAGTTCGATGAGCAGCGCGGATCTCGACAATTGGGGCTGGCGAATCCCGTTCCTGTTCGGCGCCGGGATCGCGGTCAGCGTCTGGATCGCGCGGGCATGGATGCACGAATCGCCTGATTTCGAACGGCAGCGAAGCGAGGGAACGGTGCCCGCCAACCCGTTGCGGCACACCGTCACGCATCACAAGGCCGGAGTCGCGCGGGCCTTCGCCATCTCGGCGCTCGGGTCGATCACTTATTATGTCGGGATCACCTATGTGCCGGCCTTCCTGACCACGGCCGGCACGCTCACCGAAGCCGATGCCCTGTGGCTCTCGACCGTCGCGGCGGTGCTGGTCATCGTCGTCACGCCGTTCACCGGCGCCCTGTCCGACCGATTCGGCCGAAAGCCGGCCCTGGTCGCGCTTTGCGGACTTAGCGCCATCCTTCCGGTCACCCTGTTCTCGCTGATGGCGGAAGGATCGAAGGCCGAAGCGCTCGTCGGGGCGGTGGTGCTCGCGATGGTCGCCGGCGGAGTCAGCGCGGTCGGCGCGGTCGCCACCGCCGAGCAGTTCCGCGGCGAGGGGCGTTTGAGCGGCCTCGCGCTCGGAGCGACGATGGCGACGGCGATCTTCGGCGGGCTCACGCCCTATGTCGCACAATTGCTGATCGACCGGACCGGCTGGACCGGCGCTCCGGGCGCGATGATCGCGGTCGTGGCGCTGGCGGTGGTGCCGGTTTTCCTGACGATGCGGGAAACAAGGCCGACAGTGGACGTTCAGCCGCAAAGGACGATATAGGGGCCCGCAATGACCCGCCGCCCGATCACCGCCGTCTATTATTATCCCGACGAGGTTGGGATCGGCTGACGCGCGCCTAAGTCAGACGACCCGACCTCGACCCGCCAGGCCTCCGTCCGGCGGGTTTTTTGTTGCCCCGAAAGAAGGAAATCGAATGCTTCAGGAGACGATCACCGAAGACCAGCCGCTCCGGGATTGGCAGGACTATGTCGTCCCGCAGTGCTGGGAAGAGTTCACGGCGGAGGACCATGTCGTCTGGGACCTGCTGTTCGCGCGGCAGGTCGAGCTGCTCGGCACCCGGGTCGTCGCGCCGTTCCTCGACGGGATCGACCTGCTCCGCCTGTCGCATCCCGGCGTCCCCGACGTCGAGGGGCTGAACGCGATCCTGACGCCCCGCACCGGCTGGCGGACCGTCGCCGTGCCGGGCCTGGTGCCTGACGACATCTTCTTCGCGATGCTGAGCCGGCGGGTGTTCCCGGTCGGCAATTTCATCCGCACGCGCGAGCAGCTCGACTATCTCGAAGCTCCAGACTGCTTCCACGACATGTTCGGCCATATCCCGATGCTCGCGCACCACGATTTCGCTCAGATGGTCGAGCATGTGGGCCGGCTGGGCACGGCGGCGATCGAGGCCGGCGAGGGCCACCGCGTCGCGCGAATCTATTGGCACAGCGTCGAGTTCGGACTCGCCCGCGAAGACGGCGATCTCAAGATCCTTGGGGCGGGTCTCGCCTCGAGCTTCGGGGAATCGCATTTCAGCCTGGAAAGCGGCGAGGTCGAGCACCTGCCCTTCTCGGTCAGCCAGGCGGTGAACACGCCCTACCGGCACGACGCCTTCCAGCCGCGCTATCTCGTTTCGAAATCGCTCGAGGCGACGATCGCCGAGGTGCTCGCGCTCACTCCGGAGCGACTGCTGGCGATCGGCTGCGCCGATTAGCGCTGGGGAGCGGCCTCGGCCTGTCCCCCCGGGACCTTCCTGCATTCCTGCCGGACGGCGATCTTCGTGCCCGTCGCGTCCTGGTCGACCAGCGAACATTCCTCGGCCACCGTCGTCGGCGACTGCGTCGTTCCCGCGCAGGCCGTCATCATCAGTGAAACTCCAAGCACAATCAACGACTTATACATCCCCGGCTCCCGAAAAAGTTTGCGGCTTTCAGCATGGAGCAACAACCTTGGCAATGATTCTTTCGACGAACGGAGGAAAACGAACCGAAATTGGCCCGATGGCCCGACCAGTGTGGATGATTGAATTGTCCGCGCTATAGCCGCGGCGCATGGCCGATGATCCGACCACCAGCGAATATCGCAGCGGGCACGACCCCCGCACGCTTCGCGACGCGCTCGGCTGCTTCGCGACGGGCGTCACCGTCGTCACCTGCCTCAACGACGAGGGCAAGCCCGCCGGCCTGACGGTCAACAGCTTCACCTCGGTCTCGCTCGATCCGCCGCTGCTGCTCGTCTGCCTGTACAAGAAAGCGGCGAGCGCGGGCGCGCTCATCCAGGCGCCGCACTTCGCGGTCAATGTCCTCCAGACGGGCCAGCAGCCCGCGTCGATCCGCTTCTCGACCCGCGACGAGGACCGGTTCGGGACCACGCCCTGGTCGTGCGGCGAGAACGGCGCTCCGATCCTCAAGGATTCATTGGGCGTGTTCGAGTGCGAGCGATTCGCGGTCCATGACGGCGGCGACCACCACATCCTGGTCGGACGAGTGGTCAAGGCGAGCTTCGACGCGAGCCTCGATCCCTTGCTCTATTTTCGGGGCCTGTACCGCCGGCTCCACTTCGACTGAGCGCGGCGCTAATCGACGATCAATTCTTCCGGATGCCTGGCGAAACGGCGGACGATCGCGACGATGATCCCGCCGGTGATGAGCCCGGTCATCGCACCCGCGAGCGCATTCACCAGCCATTCGACGATCGCGCCCAGGCTTCCGGCCGCCGCGCCAAGAGAATGCGCGAAGTCGTGGATCGCGTGCGTGACCGGTTGGGCGATCCCCATCTCTTCGAAGCCGTGGAGCAGAATCCCGCCGCCGACCCATAGCATTGCGGCGGTGCCGATGGCGGACAAAGCGGTCAGCAGCTTCGGAACGACGTGCACCAGGGCGTCGCCGAACGCGCGAGCGCTCCGCGACCGCCGCTCGGCCATGTGCAGACCGATGTCGTCGAGCTTCACGATCAGCGCCACGACGCCATAGACTCCGGCGGTGATCGCGAGCGCGACGGCGACCAGCGCCCCCGCCGTCATCCACACCGACATCGGCCCGAGGCTTGCAAGAGCGATCGCCATGATTTCGGCCGACAGGATGAAATCGGTCCTGATCGCGCCTTTCACCTGGAGGCTTTCGAGCTCTTCCGGGTCGGCCATCGCATCGACCAGCTGCTCCTCATGCTCGTGCTCGTGGAGCAGCTTTTCGAGGATCTTCTCGGTCGCCTCGAACGCGAGATAGGCGCCGCCGATCATCAGCAGCGGGGTGATCAGGAAGGGCGCGAAGGCAGTGAGCAGAAGCGCCGCCGGAAGCAGGATCAGCAGCTTGTTGCGCAGCGAACCGACGGCGATCTTGCCGATGATCGGGAGCTCGCGCTCCGGAGCGAGGCCGATGACGTAGCGCGGGGTGACGGCGGTGTCGTCGACGACGACGCCGGTCGCCTTGGCGGTCGCCTTGCCGGCGGCGAGGCCGACGTCGTCGACCGACGCGGCGGCGAGCTTGGCGATGGTCGCGACATCGTCGAGGAGGGCGATGAGGCCGGAGGGCATCGGCGGCCGTTAGCCGGAAGCTGGCGCTTCCGGCAAGGCGAGCACCGTGCTCGCATGTTCCCCGAACATGCTCCGCGCGATGCTTGCCCTTCGGACGCAATTCGCGCACTTGGCCGCGATGCTGGGACTGGATTTCATCAAGGCGAACCGCGAGACGGTCGAACGCGCGATCCGCGACAAGGGGGTCGAGCTCGACCTCGGCGCGGTGCTGGCGCTCGATACGCAGGTGCGTGCGCTCAAGACGGAAATCGAGGCGCTGCGGGCCGAGCGCAACGCCATCAGTGCGCGGTTTCCCAAGGCCGCGCCGGACGAGAAGGCGGAGCTCGGCAGGAAAGCCAAAGAGGCCGGAGCGCGGGCTTCGGAACTGGAGAACGACCTCGCCGCCAAAGAGGGCGAGCTGACCGGCCTGATGCTGAAGCTGCCGGGAATTCCTTACGAAGGTGCGCCGGTCGGACCCGACGAGACGGCGAACGAGGTCGTCCGCACCGTCGGCGAACCGCCGAGCTTCGCCTTCGAGCCGCTCGACCATGTCGCGCTGATCGAGAAGAACGACTGGGCGGACCTGTCGCGGGTCGCCCAGGTCTCGGGCTCGCGCACCTATTGCCTCAAAGGGCGGCTTGCGCTGCTCGAGACGAAGCTGATGGCCTGGGCGCTCGAGCGCATCGCGGGCGCGGGCTTCTCGCCGATCACCGTTCCGGCGATCGCCCGCGAGCAGGCATTCTTGAACCAGGGCCAGTTTCCCGGCCATCGCGAGGAGACGTACGAAATCCCCGCGGACGACCTGTGGCTCGCAGGGACGGCCGAAGTGGTGCTGACCTCGCTCCATTCGGGCGAGATCATCGAACCCGACAAGCTGCCGATCCTCTACGCGGGCTATTCGCCCTGCTTCCGCCGCGAAGCCGGGAGCGCTGGAAAGGACGTGCGCGGGCTGCTTCGGGTCCACCAGTTCGTGAAGGTCGAGCAATATGTGATCTGCGAGGCCGACGCCGCGCAATCGGCCGAATGGCACGCGACGTTGCTGCGGCTCGCCGAGGAAATTTTGCAGGCGCTCGAGATCCCCTACCAGGTCGTCGAGACCTCGACCGGCGACATGGGGCTCGGCAAGTATCGCATGAACGACATCGAGAGCTGGGTCCCGAGCCTCGCCAGGTATCGCGAGACGCACAGCTGCTCGACCCTGCACGACTGGCAGGCCCGACGCGCCAACCTCCGCTACCGCGGCGCCGACGGCAAGGTCCGCTTCGCGCACACGCTCAACAACACCGCGCTCGCGAGCCCGCGCATCCTGGTGCCGCTGGTCGAGAACCACCAGACGGACGACGGCCGGGTCCGGCTGCCCGCGGCGCTGCGGGAGCTGATGGGCGGAGAATATCTCTGAATTATCACTTTGAAGGCGACGACCGTCTGCCGGCCGGGTTCAAGCGTTTCCGGGAACTCGGCTGGAACGCCGCCCGGTTGTGGCACGGGTTCGGGCCACGGGGCCCGCTTGGGCCGGAAAACGGACCGCCGGTGCTGGTCGTGCCGGGCTTCCTCGCGACGGACCGAACGACGCTGGCGTTGAGAAAGGAGCTCGCGAGCGCCGGCTGGCGCGTCCACGGCTGGGACATGGGCTGGAACCTCGGGGTTCGGGCAGACACGATCGAGCGGCTGCGCGAGCGGCTCGACGCGATCGGCCGGCCCGAGCCGATCCTCCTCGTCGGCTGGAGCCTCGGCGGCGTCTTCGCGCGAGAGCTCGCGCGGGCCGTTCCCGAGCGCGTGCGCGCGGTCGTGACCCTGGGCTCGCCCTTCTCGGGCGACCCTCACCAGAACAACGTCTGGCGCCTGTACGAGCTTGTCGCCGGGCACAAGGTCGACCAGCCGCCGATCCCGAGGATCACCGCCAAGCCGCCGGTGCCGCATCTTGCCTTATGGTCTCGCAAGGACGGGTTGATCGCGCCCCGCGCGGCACGCGGGCTCGACGGCGAACGCGACGAGGCGGTCGAGCTCGATTGCGCGCACATGGCTTTCGGGGTGTCGTCAAGAGCGGCCCGGCGCGTGGTGCACGAAATCGACAGGTTCCTGAAAAATCTGCCGTGATTCCACTCGCTTATTGTTTCGGAAATGCAAAGACCCCATTCTAGAAGGGTGAAGTGGGAACGGACCCCCGCGCCGCTCGGCCCCCTGGCGGAGGCCGGGCTCGACCCCGACGACATCGCGCCGCCGGGCTGGCGGAGATTGCGCGAAATGGCCTGGCGACTGCCGCGGATGCTGGCGGGGCTCGGCCCGCTTGGCCCGCGCGGCCCCGAGGACGGGCCGCCGGCGCTCGTCATCCCCGGTTTCCTCGCGAACGACCGGACGACGATGGACCTTCGCCGGGCGCTCGCCCGGGCCGGGTGGCGCGCGCACCCATGGCTGCTCGGCCTCAACACCGGAGCGAAGGCCGATACGCTAAAGCTGCTCGAAAAGAGGCTCAACGCGCTGAAGGACCCACGCAAGGTCCTGCTGGTCGGCTGGAGTCTGGGCGGGATGTTCGCCCGGCAACTGGCGCATCGCTGCCCGGACAAGGTCCGCGCGGTGGTGACGCTGGGTTCGCCATTCTCGGGCGACCTCAAGACGAACACCAATATCCGCGAATTCTATGAACGGGTGGCGGGCCACGACGTCAACAAGCCGCCGTTCAAGCGCGCCAACGGCAAGCCGCCGGTGCCGACGCTCGCCTTTTGGTCGCGAAGCGACGGAATCGTCGCTCCGAGCGCGGCGCGCGGCCTCGCTCACGAAATCGACAAGGCGATCGAGATCGACACCTACCACACGGGCTTTGCCGTCCATCGCCCGGCGATGAGCCGGGTCGTCGCCGAGATTCGTACCTTTCTCGCCGAAGTCGAAGGGCGTCCGCCGGGACTGCATCCGATGGTCGCGGCCAAGCTGAGCCGGCAGACAAAGGCCCGAACGGGCTGACCCATATTGAATGAGCGGGGTCGGTTTGAAATCAAACTGACCCACTACCTCCCGAGTCGCGCCATTGACTCCCGGTTCCGACTCGCAGGATAAGAACAAAAGCAGAACAAAGCGTTGTGAGTCGTGTGGCGAGAGATCTGTCTCTGGTCGCCGGCGGCGGAAGTCGCGCGGTCGAAAAACGTCCAGTTCAGAATGACTTGGGCAAACGGTGGAGTCTGCCTCAATCGCCGGGCCCGACGCTCGGCGAGCTGTTCGTTACAACCCCGCGCGACGGCGGCTGGGCCGGATTCCTGCTCGCGCAGATCGACACTCGGAAGTCGCTCCTCTGGGTGCAGGACCGGATGGCGATCCTGGAGAGCGGGCGAATCCATCCGCCCGGCCTCCCGTCCCCGAACCTCATTCACGTCGAGGCGCGCGACGCTCGCGATGCACTCTGGGCGATGGAGGAGGGCATAAGATGTTCCGCGCTCTCCTGCGTGATCGGCGAATTGTGGGGCGACCCCCGAACGCTCGACTTTACCGCGACGCGGCGGCTCGCGGTCGCTTCGGAGCGGTCGGGCGTATCCTGCTGGCTGGTGCGGCTCGGCGGAACCGCGAACCTGAGCGGGGCGCGGATGCGCTGGCGGATCGCGAGCAGCCCAAGCGCCGCCCATCCGTTCGATCCCCGCGCCCCGGGCCTCCCCGCCTGGGACGCCGAGCTGTTTCGCGCGCGTGGACATCCGCCAGGCCACTGGAGGCTCATGCATGAGGCGGGTGTGTTCCATCTGGTTGCAGCGTCTGGCGATCGAGCGCTGGATGAAGGGCACCGACTTAGAGCCTGACGCGCCGGTCGTCCTCACCGTCGAGGGCACGCACGGGCCCGTCATCCACGCGGTCACCGAAGCCGCCGCGACACGCGGCGCGAGGCCCGGAGCACGGCTGACCGACGCCCGCGCGCTCGATCCGACGCTGGTCGCGGTCCCGGCCGATCCCGCCGGCGACGAAGCGCTGCTCGAACGGCTGGCGCGATGGGCCCACCGCTGGTCGCCGCTGGTCGAGATCGACGGAGCCGACGCGCTGCGGCTCGACGTGACCGGCGTCGCCCATCTGTTCGGCGGCGAGGACGGGCTGGTGCGCGATATCCGGCGACGGTTTGCGCAGATCGGCCTGACGACGCGCGTGGCGATCGCTCCGACCGCCGCAGCGGCCTGGGCGTTAAGTCACTTCGGACAATCTCCCATAACCGTCACCCCAGCGAAGGCTGGGGTCCATGTCAGTGCAAATCTGGAAGCATTAGGAAAGTCCATCGACATGGATGCCAGCCTTCGCTGGCATGACGAAATAAAACCCCTTCACGTCTCGGCGCTTCGGCTCGATCCGGACACGGTGCGCACGCTCGAGCGGCTCGGCCTCAAGACCATCGGCGCGTTGCTGGAGATGCCGCGGCTTGCGCTCGCACGGCGGTTTCGCGAAGACGTCGTCGATGCCCTCGACCGTGCTCTCGGCCGCAAGCCGGAGCCGCTGACCGCGGTGCCGGCCGCCGCGCCGCCGCGAGCCCTGCTGAAGCTCGAAGAGCCGGCGACCCATCCCGAAGCGCCGGGCCAGGCGCTCGGGCGGCTGATCCCCAGGCTCGTCGAGCAACTCCAGCACCGCCATCTCGGCGCGCGCGGGCTATCGCTCACCGGCTACCGGGTCGACGGAACCGTCGCCGTGGCGTCGGTCGCGACCGCGATTGCCAGCCGCGAGCCGAAGCATTTGCAGCGGCTGCTGGCAGATAAAGCAGCGGCGCTCGATCCGGAGTTCGGCTTCGACGCCTTCGCGTTGGCGGCCGATTGGACCGAAGACCTAAGCGCCGCGCAGGACAGCCTGGTCGAGGAGCCGTCGGGGACAGGCGAAGTTGCGCGGCTGGTCGACCGGCTGACGGTGAAGCTCGGCCAGAGGGCGGTGCGGCGACCGCAGGCGCGGGAAAGCCATCTGCCCGAACGGGCGAGCGGGTGGGTGGCGGCAGTAAGCTCTTCGCTGTCGCGCAGCGATGGGGAGAAGCTAAAGCGCCCTCAACGCCTGCTCGACCGGCCGGAAGCGATCGACGTTATTTATGCGACGCCCGAAGGCCTGCCGCGACGGTTCATGTGGCGACGAGCGGTCCATGACATCGCGCGCGTGGAGGGTCCGGAGCGGATCGCGCCCGAATGGTGGCGGCAGCCGTCGACGAGCCGGCTGCGCGACTATTATCGCGTCGAGGACCAGGCAGGCCGGCGCTACTGGATCTATCGCGAGGGCCTCATTGGCGACGGGCGCGGCGGCGCTCCCGCCTGGTTCATCCACGGGCTGTTCGGATGACGAAGTGCCGCAAGTTCCCCGGCGAAAGCCGGGGTCCAGGGCAGCGGGAACCGCTGCTGATCGCAGCGGCCTGGGCCCCGGCCTTCGCCGGGGAACAAAATGATGCCTGAAAAGGTCGGCTTCTCGAGGTTCAGGCTGGTACGCGACGGACCCGCGCCTCGGATCGCGCGGGCGGCTTACGTCGAGCTCGGCGTCACCTCGCCCTTCTCCTTCCTGCGCGGGGCGTCCGACGCGATCGAGCTGGTGCTGCGCGCGCTCGAATTGGGCATGGATTCGATCGGAATCGCCGACCGCAACACGCTCGCCGGCGTGGTGCGGATGCACAGCGCCGCCAGGGAAGCGGGGCTGAAGCCGCTGATCGGCTGCCGGCTCGACCTCACGGACGCGCCGTCATTGCTCGCTTACCCGATCGATCGCGACGGCTATGGCCGGCTGTCGCGGCTGCTGAGCCTCGGCAAGATGCGCGCCGAGAAAGGCGAATGCGAGCTGTCGCTGCAAGACGTTGCGGAGCATGCCGAAGGCATCGCCTTCATCGCCTGGCCGGAAGACGACCTGGACGTCTTTGAGGCCGATCTCCCGCGTCTTCGCGAGGCCTTGCCGTCCCTCCGCCATGTCGCGGCGAGCTGGCTTTATCGCGGCGACGATGCCGCGCGGATCGAACGGCTCGACCGGGTCGCGCGGACGAACGGCTGCACGATCCTCGCGACCAACGACGTCCATTATCATGGCGCGGAACGCCGCCCGCTGCAGGACGTGATCACCTGTATCCGCGAGAAGGTGACGATTCGCTCGGCAGGCTATCTGCTCAACCCCAATGCCGAGCGCCATTTGAAATCTCCGGAAGAGATGGCGCGGCTGTTCGCCCGATGGCCGCACGCGATTTCCGCGACGCGCGCGTTCGCCGATGCGCTGAATTTCAGCCTCGACGAGCTTCGCTACGAATATCCGAGGGAGACGGTGCCGGAGGGGCGGACGCCGCAGCAATATCTCGAGCTTCTCACCCGGAAAGGCGCGGCAGAACGCTGGCCGGACGGCGTTCCCGAGAAGGTCCTGGGGCAGCTCAGGCACGAGCTCGCGCTGATCGGGCGGCTCGACTTCGCGCGCTACTTCCTGACCGTCCACGACATCGTCGCCTTCGCGCGCGGCCTCGATCCGCCGATCCTGTGCCAAGGGCGCGGGTCGGCGGCGAACAGCGCCGTCTGCTACTGCCTCGGAATCACCGCGGTCGACCCGGCGACCAGCGACCTGTTGTTCGAACGCTTCATCTCGGAAGAGCGGCGCGAGCCGCCCGACATCGACGTCGATTTCGAGCATGAGCGGCGCGAGGAGGTGATCCAGCACATCTATCAGAAATACGGCCGGAATCGCGCCGGAATCGCCGCGACCGTGAT
>DASURT010000041.1:0-9377 GCA_036375515.1 Sphingomicrobium sp. | reverse complement strand
GCGCGCGACCAGGTTCGGAGCGGCGAGCGCCTGCTGCATCGGCATGTTCCAGTCGATCGCCGCGACCAGCGCCTTCGCCACATAGACGATGATCGAATTGCCGCCCGCCGATCCGATAGCGCCCGCGAAACGGCCGTCGCGGGTCAAGAGGATCGTCGGCACCATCGACGAGCGCGGGCGCTTGCCCGGGGCCACCGCATTGGCGGCTCGATGCCCCTGCGCGTCGGTCGGGCTGAAAGAGAAATCGGTCAGCTGGTTGTTGAGGAAGAAGCCGTCGACCATCCGCCCGGTGCCGAAGACCGACTCCACCGTCGTGGTCATGCTGACCACATTCCCTTCCGCGTCGCGAACGATGAGGTGCGACGTGCCGGTCGGCTCCAGCGTGCGATCCGCTCCGGCGACGAGCGCTCCTAGTGGGACTCCCGGCGCGGGTGGCGGGCCGGCGGCGGCGCCGATCAGTTTCGCACGATTTGCGACATAAGCGGGATCGAGGAGGCCCGCGACGGGCACCTCTACGAACGCCGGATCGCCGACGTAGAAATCGCGGTCGGCGTACATCAGGCGGCTGGCTTGCGCGAACAAAAACCAGGCCCGCGGGTCGCTCGGCCCGCGCGAGGCGATGTCGGTCCGTTCGAGCAACATCATCAACTCGATGAGGCCGACCCCGCTCGCCGGCGGCGGCGGCGCGCAGATCAGATAGATTCGATACGGCCGGCAAAGCGCTTCACGCTTGACCGGCCTGTAATTCGCGAGGTCGGCGAGCGTCATCGAGCCGCCGAGCGGAGCCGAACGGGTGCGCTCGACGATCTTCGCCGCCGTCGAGCCGGCATAGAGCGCATCCGGCCCCTGTGCCGCGAGCCGCCGAAGAAATGCCGCGTAAGCCTTGTTCACCAGCCGGTCGCCGGGCGCTAGCAGGAACCCGTCAGGCCTGGTGAAATAGGTCCGAACGTCCGGGACCTTATTCTCCGGATAATTGCCGCGGATCAGCCGCGCGAGCCGAGGACTGACGAAGAAGCCTTCCGCAGCCGTCCGCTCCGCATCGCCGAACAGGCTGTTCCACGGCAGGCGCCCATGTTCCTGGTGGGCGAGCGCGAGCATACTGACCGCGCCCGGCACCCCCGTCGCGCGGCCGCTGACGACTGCCGTGCCGAACGGCAGCGGCTTGCCGGAAGCATCGAGGAACATGCCCGGCGTGGCCTGCGCCGGAGCCACTTCGCGTCCGTCGTAGATGGTGAGCTTGCCCGTCCGGGCGTCGAAATAATTCATGAAGGCGCCGCCGCCGATGCCCGAGCTTTGCGGCTCGACCAGCGACAGCATCGCCTGGATCGCGATGGCCGCGTCGACCGCGCTCCCGCCGCGCTTCAGCACGTTCAGGCCGGCTTCCGCCGCGAGCGGGTTGGCGGCGATCACGAACGGCTCGGCGCGGGTCGTCCCCAGGGCGACCGCGGTTGGAGCCGGCGTGACGGCGCACGAGGTGAGGACTGCGAAGGTGAGGGCGCAGACAAAAGTTCGGAACAGGCGCATGTCCGGTCGCCTAGCCGACGAGGAGTGGCGCTGTCATGCCATTGCGCTAAGAAGCGCCGCCGGGGAGAGGAACAGCATGGCGCGTCAGCTCGAACGCTTCGACAATCTGGTCTCGCTGTTTCTGACCCGCGCCGGGGAAAAAGGCGACAGGCCGTTCCTCTGGGCCAAACGCGACGGCCAGTGGCAACCGGTCAGCTGGGCGGACGCCGCTCGGCAGGTCGCGGCGCTCGCCGCGAGCCTCCGGCGCATTGGCCTCGAACCCGGTGACCGGGTGGCGCTGGTCAGCGAGAACCGGCCCGAATGGCTGATCGCCGATTTGGGGATCATGGCGGCGGGCGGCGTCAGCGTGCCGACCTACACGACCAACACGACGCGCGATCACGCCCACATCCTCGGCAATTCGGGGGCCCGGGCGGTCATCGTCTCGACCCAGAAGCTCGCCAGGAACCTCGTGCCGGCGGTGCTGACCTCGACCGACTGCCGTCATATCATCGGCATGGAGGACATTCGCGCCGGCCAGCTTCCCGACTGGGTGAGCGAGCATCATTGGGCCGATCTGACGGGCGGCGAGGCGGATGTGGCCGGCCTGCGCGAGAGGGAAAAGAACGTCGGTCGCCAGGATCTCGCCTGCATCATCTACACCAGCGGGACCGGCGGCGCGCCGCGCGGCGTGCAGCAGCACCATGGCGCGATTCTCTGCAATCTCGAAGCGTGCACGGATATCATCTCGTCGGACTTCGGCTGGGGCGACGAGGTGTTCCTGTCCTTCCTTCCCGCGAGCCACGCCTATGAGCATACCGGCGGCCAGCATTTCCCGATCGCTCTGGGCGCTCAGATCTATTACGCCGAGAGCCTCGAGAAGCTCGCCGCGAACATCGAGGAAGTGCATCCGACGATCATGGTCGTCGTGCCGCGGCTGTTCGAAATGCTCCGTGCCCGAATCATCAAGGCGGTCGAGGGCGGCGGGGGGCTTTCCAAATATCTGCTCTACCGGGCGCTCAAGATCGGCGGTGACAAATATGAGGGCCGGCTCAAGCCCTGGGACATGCCGATGGACGGCATCCTCGCGCTCACGCTCAGGCGGAAAATCCGCGACAAGGTCGGCGGGCGGGTCAAGGCCTGGGTGTCGGGTGGCGCCCCGCTCAATCCCGAAGTTGGGATCTTCTTCCAGTCGCTCGGGATCACGTTTCTCCAGGGCTACGGCCAGACCGAGGCAGGACCGCTCATCAGCTGCAACCGGCCGAGCGTCGGCATTCGTCTCGATACGGTCGGGCCACCTTCGGGCTGCGAGGTCCGGATCGCCGATGACGGCGAGATCATGGTTCGCGGCGAGAATGTGATGCACGGCTATTGGCGCAACCCGGAAGAAACCGCGCGCGTACTTCGGGACGGATGGCTGGCGACCGGCGACGTCGGACATTTCGACAAAAAGGGCCGCATCGTCATCACCGACCGCAAGAAGGACCTGATCGTCAACGACAAGGGCGACAACGTGTCGCCGCAGCGGATCGAAGGAATGCTGACGATCCAGCCCGAGATTGCCCAGGCGATGATCTACGGCGACCGCCAGCCGCACCTCGTCGCGCTGCTGGTTCCCGATCCGGAGATCGCCGGGTCGGCCGACGTGCATCGGCATCTGCAGCGCGCGGTCGATGCCGTGAATTCGGAAGTGTCGGTGATCGAGAAGATCCGCCGGTTCATCGTCGCCGACGAACCTTTCACGATCGAGAACGAGCAATTGACGCCGTCGATGAAGATCCGGCGGCACGTCATTTCCAAGGCCTATGGCGAGCGCCTTGACGCGCTCTACAGGCGCTAGCCTTATCGCGCCGCCGCCATCGTGAACGGGACGAAATCGCCGAAGACACAACTGCCCACCGGCGTGTGAGTGCTGGTATCGACGACGGTCGCAATGTCGCCGCGGCACAGCGAGGACTGCGACGTGCGCGTCACCAGCGCCGTCGTGCCTCGATCGAGGTTCGAGCAGGCGCCCTGCATATGATTGACGTAAACGCGGCTGCGGCCCTGCTTGAACGCGACGGTGTCTTCACTGACCACGACCATGTCGTTCGATCGATAGAAGGGAAGGCAGCTCTGGGGCTGTCCCGCGACCTTGCCGGCGGTCAATTCCGCAAGCTTGGCCTGCTGTTTCGCGACGACCGCCGCCGACTCGGCCGGCGGTACCGATGTGCAGGAGCCGATCGCAGAGGCGATCAGCAAAAGAGCAAGAGTGCGCATGGCAATCTCCTTCTGACCTCCCACTCGGCCGTTTTAGAGCGCCCGGCAACCTTAACGGAAGCTGTCTTTTTCCGCCCGCAGCCGAGCGAATTCCTCCCAGTCCGCTACCCGAACGAAGGGATTGGTTTCACGTTCCTCGCTCACCCTCGTCGGCAGTGTGATCTGGCCCGTCTCACGCAGCGTCTTCACCTCATTCAGCCTTTTCAAGATCGCTCGATTGCCGGGCTCCGCGTGGGCCGCGAATCGCGCATTGGCGAGCGTATATTCGTGACCGCAATAAAGCGCGGTGTCATCGGGCAGGGCGACGATGCGTTGCAGCGACGAGTACATCTGCCGCGGCGTGCCTTCGAACAGCCGTCCGCAGCCCATCGCGAACAATGTGTCGCCGACGAAGGCGATGCGCGCCTCGTCGAAGACGAGTGCGACGTGGCCGAGTGTATGGCCGGGGATCTCCATTACCCGCCCGACATGATTGCCGATGCGCAGCGGGCTTCCTTCCGAGAGCGGCACATCGCGGCCGGGAATGTTCTCGGCGGCGGGGCCGGAGACGGTGCAGCCGGTCGCCTCCTTCATCGCGAGATTGCCGCCCGAATGGTCCCAATGGTGATGGGTGTTCCACACCTGGCTAATCGCCCACCCGCGCCGTTCGGCTTGCGCAAGGACCGGCGCGGCGTCGCCAGGATCGACCGCGGCGGTCTCGCTGCTCGCCTGGTCGCGAACGAGCCAGATGTAATTGTCGGTGAACGCCGGGACCGCGACGATTTCCAGCATCACCATTCGCCGGTGTTCGGCATCGACGCCCAGGGTTCGGCCGGCTCGAGCGCGGCGCCTTTCTGAAGCAGCTCGATCGAGATGTTGTCGGGGCTCCGGACGAATGCCATGCGGCCGTCGCGCGGCGGGCGATTGATGACGACTCCTGCGTCCACGAGCCGCCGGCAGGTCCCGTAGATGTCGTCGACCTGGTAGGCGAGGTGCCCGAAGTTGCGCCCGCCCGGATAGCCGCTCTCGTCCCAATTGTACGTCAGCTCGACCTCGCCGCCCTCGTCGCCGGGCACTCCGAGAAAGATCAAGGTGTAGCGTCCCGCCTCATTGTCCATCCGCCGCCTTTCCTCGAGGCCGAGCAGGTTGAAAAAGCGGATCGCGGCGTCGGGATCGCTCACCCGGAGCATCGCATGGAGGAAGCGCATGTGCGCTACTTAGGCGTTTGAGTTCCCGTTTTCACCGTCGGAGTGACGCCGAGCATTTCGACCGCCTTGGCCGCGGACTTGCCGATCTCGCCGTTCGGATCGCTTGCGGCGGCCCGCATCCAGTAGCCGCGCGCCTGGTCGTCGTCGCCCGCGAAATGGGCGACGTGACCCGCCTCGAACAGGATTGCCGGATCGGAAGGCGCGAGGCTCAAGGCCTTTCCGATCGCCGTCCGGGCCGTCGCAGGATCGCCTTCGCGGATCGCGAGGGCGGCCGAAAAATACCAGTAGAACGGATCGGCCGAGATCGTCGCGGCGGCTTCGTTGAGCCTGGCGCGCGCGGTCTTGAGGTCGTTCTGGGCCTGCGCCGCGCGGGCCCGGTCGAGCAAGGCCTCGCCGCGCTGCTCGGCTTCAAGCCCCGGCAGGGCAAGCGCCCTGTCCAGCGCAAGCGCGGCCTTCCCGGGCTGGCCCGCCGCGATCCACATATTGCCCGCCGCGGCCCACATGCGCGCCGTGGCCGGATCCTTGCCGGGGTTCGCCTGGGCGGCCTGCTCGAACGCCTGGGCGGCCGCTTCCTCATTCCCGCCGCGCTGGGCCTCGAGCGCCCGGCACACGAGCGCGTCCGGGGTGACCAGGTCGGGGCACGCGGCGGCGGCCGCGAGTGCGGCGGCGATCACGGCACTTGGGGCGAGGATCATTCGGAAGTCTCCAGAAGGCCGGCGACGGTCCGCAGGATCGCATCGATCTCGTGCGGCTCCGACAGGCGATGGCCGCCGCCTTTGATGAGAAGTAGCTGGACATCGGCTGAACGGAGCCGCCGGATCGTCCGAAACGCGATATCCGGCGGCACCTCATCATCGTCTTGCCCGTGGATCAGCCGAACCGGGCAATCGAGCGCCATCGGCCCGTCGAGCAGGCGGAGTTGCTGCCCCGATTCCCAGAACGCGCGGGTGAAAATCTGCGGCTCGGGGCCGTAGGGGTTCGGGTCGTGCAGGCGTCCGACGGTTTGGAGCTCGGCCTTCCGAGCTTCGCTGAAGCCCCATTCGGTGAAGTCGGGCGCGGCGGCGATCCCGACGAGCGCGCCGACCCGTTCCGGACGCAGCAGCGCAATGTGCAGCGCGATCCAGCCGCCCATCGAAGAGCCGACGAGGATCAGGGGCCCCTCGGTCAGCCGGTCGATCGCCGCCAGCGATTCCTCCAGCCACTTCGCCAGCGTGCCGTCCTCGAACTCGCCGCCGCTCGATCCCGTCCCGGAATAATCGAGGCGCAGCATTCCGAGGCCGCTCCGCTCGGCGAAGGCGTCGAGCGCCAGCGCCTTGGTCCCCTCCATGTCCGACGCGTAACCGGGCAGGAACACCAGCGTCGGCGAGGCTCCGCCCCGCAGCCGATACGCGATCGCACGGCTCGCAACCTGAAGGAAGGCGATGTCCGGCTGGTCCATGAGTCGCGCATGTAACCTCGAACAGCGGCGGCGCTAAGTCGGTGGAACGACCGTGCCGATACGAGGTTGAAGGGGGGAGCGACATCCAGACTCGCATCACCCTCGACAAGGAGAAGCATCATGAAAGTCACCCGCACCGCGACCGCGCGCTACCAGGGCCTGGGCAAGGAGGGTCAGGGTCAGCTGACGACGCAGTCGGGCATACTCGATAATGAGCGTTATGGCTTCGGAACGCGGTTCGGCGACGAGAAGGGAACGAATCCCGAAGAGCTGATCGCAGCTGCGCATGCCGGCTGCTTCACCATGGCGCTGTCCCTCGCGCTCGCTCGCGAAGGCATCGCCAACGGCACGCTCGAAACGAAGGCGGAGGTGACGATTGAGCAGCAGGGCGAGGCGTTCACGATTACCCGCTCCGACCTCGAGCTCACGGCAGACGTGCCCGGCATCGACGAGGGCCGCCTGCGCCGGCTCGCCGAGGACGCCAAGGCGAACTGCCCCGTCTCGAAGCTCTTCAAGGCCGACATGGAGTTGACGGTCCGCACCGGCGCGACGGCGACTGCCTGAAGCTTGCACCAGCCCGAGGACGGCCGACCGCGTCGTCCGGGGCAGGGGGGTCGTCTTTGGCTCAGATCGCTTTCGAGCTGTGCCGCGACGGCGGGACGAAAATTTCCTCGATCGCGAGGCCGAACAGCTCGGCGATCCGGAACGCGAGCGGAAGCGACGGATCGTACTTGCCGGTCTCGATCGCGTTGACGCTCTGGCGCGAGACCGCCAGCCGCCCGGCGAGGGCCTGCTGGCTCCAGCCGCGCCCGGCGCGCAACACCCGCAAACGATTTTCCATGCCAAGATTGTAATGGAAGCTTTACATTCTGGCAAGTTCTTCGTTCGCCAACGCGGCAATTTGGAAAGCGAAGTTTACAGTGGCGGCCCCACATCGCGGTGTTGAGGCGCGGCCCCGGCCTCGCTAGAGCCGCGATGAAATGACCAAGATGTTCAGGATCGCGCTCCCCGACGGCTCGGTGAAGGAGATGCCCGAGGGCTCGACCCCGGCCGACGTCGCCGCCGCGATCGGCCCGGGGCTGGCCAGGGCCGCGCTCGCCGCCAAGGTGGACGGCGAGGTTCGCGACCTCCATCGTCCGTTCGAACGCGACGCCAGCCTCGCGCTGATCACCTCGCGCGATGAAAAGGACGCGCTCGAACTCGTCCGCCACGACCTCGCGCATGTCCTGGCCGAAGCGGTCCAGAACCTGTTTCCGGGCACCCAGATCACCTTCGGCCCGGCGACCGAGGACGGCTTTTACTACGACTTCGCCCCGACCGCCGAGCACGGCCCGTTCACCGAGGAGGAGTTGCCGGCGATCGAGGAGGAGATGCGGCGGATCATCGGCGCCGACGAGCCGCTGGTGCGCGAGGTCTGGACCCGAGAGGAGGTCCGCGATTTTTTCGCGAAGACCGGCGAGCGCTTCAAGGCGGAATGGGTGATGGAGCTCCCCGAAGGCGAGCCGATCACCATGTATCGCACCGGCGGAAAGCCCGGCGACGGTGGATGGATCGACCTCTGCCGCGGCCCGCATCTCGCCTCGACCGGGAAGCTCGATCCGCAGGCGTTCAAGCTGACCCGCGTGTCGGGCGCCTATTGGCGCGGCGATCCGAAGAACCCGATGCTGAGCCGCATCTACGGAACGGCGTGGCTCAACCGGAAGCAGCTCGACGAATATCTCGTCCGCCTCGAGGAAGCGGCGAAGCGCGACCATCGCAAGATCGGGCAGGAGATGGACCTGTTCCACCTCCAGGCCGAAGCCCATGGCAGCGTCTTCTGGCACGCCAAGGGCTGGATCATCTGGCGCCAGCTCGAGGCTTATCTCCGCCGCCGCCTCGACGCCGCCGGCTACCAGGAAGTGAAGACACCTCAGCTCATCGATTCCAAGCTGTGGGTGCAGTCAGGCCATTGGGGCAAGTTCCGCGCGAACATGTTCGTCGTGCCCGACGAGGTTCCTTCGACCGCGGAAGGCAAGCCGGTGATCACCGCCAACGCGGACCTGCTTGCTTTGAAGCCGATGAACTGCCCGGCGCACGTCCAGGTCTTCAAGCAGGGCATCACCAGCTACCGGGAATTGCCGCTGCGGCTCGCCGAGTTCGGCTGCTGCCACCGCAACGAACCGCACGGCGCGCTCCACGGGATCATGCGCGTGCGCCAGTTCACCCAGGACGACGGGCACATCTTCTGCACCCGCGACCAGCTGGTCGACGAGACCAAGCGGTTCTGCGCCTTGCTCGATTCGGTGTACCGCGACCTGGGCTTTGCCGATTATCAAGTGAAGCTCGCGACGCGTCCCGACGAGCGCATCGGCAGCGACGAGGAATGGGACCGCGCCGAGGCGGACCTCGAGACCGCACTCAAGGAAACCGGCCTCGATTATGAAGTGCTTCCGGGCGAGGGCGCCTTCTACGGGCCCAAGCTCGAGTTCCACCTGACCGACGCGATCGGCCGCACCTGGCAGTGCGGGACGCATCAGCTCGATCCGTCCATGCCGGTGCGGCTCGGCGCGGTTTACATCGGCGAGGACGGGGAGAAGCACCATCCGTTGATGCTGCACCGCGCGATCCTCGGTACGTTCGAGCGGTTCATCGGCATTCTTATCGAGCATCACGCGGGCAAGTTCCCGCTATGGCTGGCCCCAGTGCAGGCGGTGGTTGCGACGATCGTCTCGGAGGCCGACGATTATGCCCGCGAGGCAGCGGCCAAGCTCGCGGCCGCCGGGCTGCGGGTCGAAACCGACCTTCGCAACGAGAAGATCAATTACAAGGTCCGCGAGCACAGCCTCGCCAAGGTCCCGCTGCTGCTGGTCGTCGGGAAGCGCGAGGCTGACGAGGGCACGGTGGCGGTGCGCCGGCTCGGCAGCGACGACCATCAGAAGATGATGGGCCTCGACGAGGCGATCGCTGCGTTCGCCGCCGAGGCCATCCCGCCCGATCTCGCGGGCGGGGCC
>DASURT010000040.1:0-2216 GCA_036375515.1 Sphingomicrobium sp. | reverse complement strand
GGCCCCGCCCGCGCCGCCGCCCCTGCTGCTCAAACAGGTCGCGCCCGGCGAAGCGCTCAGGGTCAATGCGGCGATCCCGGTCGCGAGCGGCCCTAATCCGGCCGCCCGGCCGTTCGTCTTCACGGGCGACAAGGCGGCCCGCGAGCGGGCACTCGAATGCCTCGCCAGCGCGATCTATTACGAGGCCGGAAGCCAGGATTCGGACGGCGAGCGCGCCGTGGCGCAGGTGGTTCTGAACCGCGTCCGCCATCCCGCCTTCCCGGCGAGCGTCTGCGGCGTCGTCTATGAAGGCTCGACCCGCCCGACCGGCTGCCAGTTCACCTTCACCTGCGACGGCTCGCTGTATCGGCAGCCCGACGCGGAGGGCTGGAAACGCGCCTGGCGGATCGCCGAGGCCGCCCTGTCCGGCTCCGTCTATGCCCCGGTCGGCAACGCAACCCATTATCATGCCGATTATGTCGTGCCCTACTGGGCCTCGACCCTGTCGAAGAACGCGATCGTGGGCGCGCACATCTTCTACCGCTGGGCGGGACGCTGGGGCCGGCCCGCGGCCTTCATGAAGAGCTATGCGGGCCGCGAGCCCGACGCGCGCGCGCTCCGGAACGCGGCTCTTGCGGCGGCGCACACCAATTCGACTACGACGGTCGCGGAAGCGATCGAGAATATCCCGGGCGCGGAGCCGATCGCGATCACTCCGTCGATGCGTGGCGACAAGCGCGTCGCGGTTCGCTTCAACTTGACCGCGCGCAAGGCGTCGGACGAAGCGGTCCACGAGGATTACGTCAGGAAGTTCGACGCTTCGGACAATCTCAAATGGTCGCTGTCGGGCGACGGCTTCGCGTCGAACGAGCAACCGCTCGGCAAGGCCTCCGAGGCGCCGGTGAGCGGCGGCGCCTCGGGAGCGACCGCCCAGCGCTAGTTCGCTCCGATGTCGTTCGTGGCTGCGGGTGGTGGCGAAGCCGCGGGTGGAGGAGGCGGCGGCGCAAGCGCAAGCTCAACGTGCAGGCGGATCCGGTCGAGCCGGCCGTCGATCGCGAGATAGTCGTTCGAGAGCAAAGTCGCCCCGCTCATCAGGCGCCCCGTCACCGCGAGCTCGCTGAACGGCCCGCGATCGCGCAGCGGGTCGCGGTCCTGGAGCTCGATCACCGCGTCGTCGAAGGCGGCGCAGCGGTCGAGCCGCGCGAGGCCGGGGTCGTCGCGGAGCCGCCGGTGGCAGTCGCGACTGGAGCTGGCGAGCGCGACCTCGTCCGATGTTCGCGCGATCCGGACCGCTTCGCTCACCGCTCCGTCGATCGCGGCAAGGTCGAGCGGGCTGTCCATGGCGTCGGCGGCCGGCGCCGGTTGGCCCGTACGGCCGGTTTGGACCGGCGTTGACGCGGACGCGAAAGGCGCGAGCCCGCGGATCGGTCCCGCGATCAGCAGGACGGCCAGAAACCCGGCGGCCAGGAGGAGGAAAACGGCGGCACGAACGCTTCTGTCCTTGTCGGGGCCCTCGTCACCGTTGAACTCAAGGGCGTCCTTGCGGCCGCCGGCAAGGCGCAATTCGCGATAGGCGCGGTTGATCTCCGCGGCGCGCCTGGCGTCGCCCCCTTCGCGGTCGGGGTGATGCTGCTTGATCAGCCTTTTGTAGGCGCGCTCGATCGCCTCGAAATCGGCGCCGGGCTCGAGGCCGAGCGCCGCATAAGCGGATGCGTCCGTGGGCATCGCCCTCGGTCTATTCCACGCTTATGCTCGCAGGGAAAGTGGCGCGAGTGACGGGACTTGAACCCGCGACCTCCGGCGTGACAGGCCGGCGCTCTAACCAACTGAGCTACACCCGCGTTTTTGGCATGGGCGGCGACCTAGGAGCGGGGCTTTTCAGTGTCAACCATCGCGGGCTGCATTTCCCCCTTCTCGTCCTCTTCCCCCTCGTCCGGGTCACCGACATGGGTCAACGTGCCGTGCTCGAACAGGAATCCCGCGATGTCCGGGGTGCCGGCTGCCGAGAACACCGTCTTCATGATGATCAGGATCGGAACCGCGAGCAGCGCGCCGGTCGTCCCCCATACCCATGCCCAGAATGACAGGGAGATCAGGATGGAGAGCGGGCTGATGGTCAGGCGGTGTCCGACGACGAGCGGCGTGAAGAGGTTCGCCTCGATGAGGTGCAGGGACACGAAGGCCGCCGGCGGCATTAGCGCCCCCCAGACGTCGGTGAAGGTCATCAGCCCGCCGAG
>DASURT010000039.1:0-3921 GCA_036375515.1 Sphingomicrobium sp. | reverse complement strand
AAGCTGAAGGCGATGTCGCCGCGCGCCTCGGCGAATAACGGCTCGTGATGGCTGAGCTGCTCGAACGGATGCCGGTTCACGCGGCCCTCCGCTGCGGGAGCGCGTCTTTCACCCCACGCCAGAGCGTGACGGTCAATTCGCCGCCTTCGAGGTGCTCGACATGATCGACCGTGAGGCTCGCAGCGGCAAACCAGCCCGCCATCACCTCGTCCTCGAAGCCGAGCCGGATGTGGGCGTCACGCTCGCGCAGGTCCTCGCGCTCATGCGCGGCGAAATCGACGACGAGCAACGTCCCGCCGGGCGCCAGGACCCGAGCGGCCTCGGCGACCGCCGAGGCCGGCGAGTGAGCGTAGTGCAGCACCTGGTGGATGATGACGCTGTCGGCGCTGTCGTCGGCGAGCGGCAGGGCATACATGTCGCCCTGGCGCAGACTCGAGCTGATTCCGGCCGATTCCAGCTTCGCCCGCGCGAGTCGCAGCATTTCCGACGAGCGGTCGATTCCGATCGCCTGGCTTGCGCGCGGGGCGAACAGCTCGATCATCCGGCCGGTGCCCGTCCCGATGTCGACCAGCCGGCCGAGCGGATGTCGTGGTAGTGCTCGATCGATCGCGCGCTCGACTTCGCTTTCGGCGACATGCAGCGAGCGGATCTGGTCCCAGATACCGGCGTGGCCCGCGAAATAGCGGTTCGCGGCTTCGGCTCGCTCCGCCCGGACGGCATCGATCCGCGCCGAGTCCGATGCGAAGAGCGCATGGGTCGCCCCGTCGCCCCATTGGTCGATGAGCGCGAACATCGGCTCGACGCGCTCGGGATCGGCGAGCGTCAGGAACACCCAGCTGCCCTCCTTGCGGCGTTCGAGAACGTTCGCGTCGGCGAGGATCTTGAGGTGCCTGGAAACGCGCGGCTGGCTCTGGCCGAGGACCTGGGCAAGCTCTCCGACCGATAGCTCCATCAGCCGAAGGAGGGCGAGGATCCTGAGCCGCGTCGGGTCGGCAAGGGCCTGGAAACGGTCGGCGAGAGGCAGGGCGGCGGTCACAAGATAAGGATATAAAGATATCTTTATATGGTCAATTCAAACTGTGGAAATGATCCCTTGTGCGCTAATAGAGATTACCGCTATTGCCGATTGCCTGGCCTGAGCGACTCGCCTGGCCGAGACTGTTCCCAGAGTGCTGGGCACATTTGAAGGGAGTGGAACGATCATGAAGAAAGTTGCAGTGACCGTTGCGGTCCTCGCGCTCGGGCTCGCCGCGTGCCAGCCGAAGGCTGCGGAGAATGCCGCTGCGAACGAGACGGCCGTCGAGAACAATGCCGAGACCGACGTCAACGCGGCCTCCACGGACGCGACCAACGCTGCCGACAACGCGCTCGACGCGGCCGGCAATGCGGTCGGGAACGCGGGCAACGCGGTCGAGAACGCCGCCGACGCCGTCGGCAATGCTGCCGGGAACGCGACCAACTAAGTCGCTCTTTCTCGGCAAGAAACACGGAAAAGGGCCGTCCGCTGGGCGGCCCTTTTTTGCGCCGTCATTGCGAGGTCCGAAGGGCCGCGGCAAACCAGGAACCAGAACTGGATCGCTTCCCCCGGAATGCTATTCGGGGTCGCAATGACGAGATTTGCCCTTTTGGTGTTTTTGACGTGCCTGGCAGCCTGCCGTGATCAGCGGCCGCCAGCGCCGACCGAAGAGCAGTCGGCCCAGCTCAACGAGGCCGAAAGCATGCTGAATGACGTGGCGAGAAACGAAGAAGGGCCGGAGGATCGCTCCTCCAGCCCTTCCAATTCGTCGGACTGACGGCCTGCCCTAGAAGTCCATGCCGCCCATGCCGCCGCCGGCCATGGCCGGAGCGGGCCTGTCATCGGGCACCTCGGCGATCGTCGCCTCGGTGGTGATCAGCAGGCCAGCGACGCTCGCCGCGTCCTGGAGCGCCGCGCGCACCACCTTGGTCGGGTCGATCACGCCCGCCTTGACCAGATTCTCGTAGGTCTCGGTCTGGGCGTTGAAGCCGAGCTTGTCGTCCTTCGCATCGATCAGCTTGCCGGCGACGACCGCGCCGTCGTGCCCGGCGTTCTCGGCGATCTGCCGCACCGGCGACTGGAGCGCCTTGCGGATGATGTCGATGCCGCGAGTCTGGTCGTCGTTCTCGCCCTTCAAGTCGTCGAGCGACTTGATGGCATAGAGCAGGGCGACGCCGCCGCCCGGGACGATTCCTTCCTCGACCGCGGCGCGGGTCGCATGAAGCGCGTCGTCGACGCGGTCCTTGCGCTCCTTCACCTCGATCTCGGTCGCGCCGCCGACCTTGATCACGGCAACGCCGCCGGCGAGCTTCGCCAGCCGCTCCTGCAGCTTCTCGCGGTCGTAGTCGGACGTCGTCGTCTCGATCTGCTGGCGGATCGCACCAACGCGCGCCTCGATCGCTTCGCGCGTGCCGTTGCCGTCGACGAGCGTCGTCGTGTCCTTGTCGATCGTCACGCGCTTGGCCTGGCCGAGCATGTTGGTGGTGACGTTCTCGAGCTTGATGCCGAGATCCTCGCTGATCATCTCGCCACCGGTGAGGATCGCGATGTCCTCGAGCATCGCCTTGCGGCGATCCCCGAAGCCCGGCGCCTTGACCGCCGCGACCTTGAGGCCGCCGCGCAGCTTGTTGACCACCAAAGTGGCCAGCGCCTCGCCCTCGATATCCTCGGCGATGATCAGCAGCGGACGGCCGCTCTGGACCACCGACTCGAGGATCGGAAGCATCGCCCGCAAGTTCGACAGCTTCTTCTCATGGATGAGGATGAAGGGGTCGCTCAATTCGACCTGCATCTTCTCCGGGTTGGTGATGAAATAAGGCGACAGGTAACCGCGGTCGAACTGCATGCCCTCGACCACGTCGAGCTCGAACTCGAGGCCCTTGGCCTCCTCGACCGTGATCACGCCTTCCTTGCCGACCTTCTCCATCGCCTCGGCGATCTTCTCGCCGACCTCGCGGTCGCCGTTCGCGGCGATGCTGCCGACCTGGGCGATCTCGCTCGACCCGGTAACGTCCTTCGAGCGCTTCTTGAGGTCTTCGACGACCTTGCCGACGGACAGGTCGATTCCGCGCTTCAGGTCCATCGGGTTCATGCCCGCCGCGACCGACTTCATGCCTTCGCGCACGATCGCCTGGGCGAGAACGGTCGCGGTGGTGGTGCCGTCGCCGGCAATGTCGTTGGTCTTCGAGGCGACCTCGCGCACCATCTGCGCGCCCATGTTCTCGAACTTGTCCTTGAGCTCGATCTCCTTGGCGACGGTCACTCCGTCCTTGGTGATCCGGGGAGCGCCGAAGCTCTTGTCGATGACGACGTTGCGGCCCTTGGGGCCCAGAGTCACCTTCACCGCGTTGGCGAGGATGTCGACGCCGTTCAGGATGCGCTCGCGCGCATCGCGGCTGAATTTCACTTCCTTGGCTGCCATCTGGCTACCCTTTCAGTTTCTCTAAGTTCACTATTTTCTCAAAGAAGGGCGCCACTTCGAGTGAAGTTAAGCGCCCATTGCCGAGGTCAGCCGACGATCCCCAGGATGTCGCTTTCCTTCATGATGATCAGGTCCTCACCGTCGATCTTCACCTCGGTGCCCGACCATTTGCCGAACAGGATCTTGTCGCCCGCCTTGACGTCGAGCGGCGTGACCTTCCCTTCTTCCGACTTGGCGCCCGCGCCGACGGCGACGACTTCGCCTTCCTGCGGCTTTTCCTTGGCGGTGTCGGGAATGATGATCCCGCCCGCGGACTTCTCTTCGGCCTCGACCCGGCGGACGAGGACACGATCATGAAGCGGCCTGAAACCCATAGGTAGAACCCTCTTTTGATCCGGTTGTTGAACACTCCGTTGGCACTCTCGTGGGGAGAGTGCCAACGATGCCGCGCATATGGTTGTCCCCCGTTCATCCGTCAACGGTG
>DASURT010000038.1:0-2925 GCA_036375515.1 Sphingomicrobium sp. | reverse complement strand
CACGCCCGAGAAGATCGAGACGCTGACGATCGATCCGGCGACCGGGCTGATGCCGCACCACGGGCGAGCGGTCGCCGCGGCGCTCGGCCTTAAGGGCGATCTCGCCAAGCAGGCGGGAAAGGTGCTGGCGAGGCTCTACGATGCTTTCATCGGTACCGACGCCTCGCAGATCGAGATCAACCCGCTCGCCGTCACCGACAAGGATGAGCTGTTGGTGCTCGACGCGAAGGTGGGCTTCGACAACAATGCCGAATTCCGTCACCCCGAGCTCGAGCAGCTGCGCGACCTCACCGAAGAGGAGCCGATCGAGATCGAGGCGTCGAAATACGACCTCGCCTACATCAAGCTCGACGGGAACATCGGTTGCATGGTCAACGGCGCCGGCCTCGCGATGGCGACGATGGACATCATCAAGCTGGAGGGCGGCCAGCCCGCCAACTTCCTCGACGTCGGCGGCGGCGCCTCGAAGGAGAAGGTCACCGCGGCGTTCAAGATCATCCTCAGCGACCCGGCCGTGCAGGGCATCCTCGTCAACATCTTCGGCGGGATCATGCGCTGCGACATCATCGCCGAAGGGATCGTCGCCGCGGCGCGCGAGGTGCACCTCGAGGATCCGCTGGTGGTGCGGCTTGAAGGTACGAACGTCCAGCAGGGCAAGGACATCCTCGCCCAGAGCGGGCTGCCGATCATCCCCGCCGACGACCTCGGCGATGCGGCGAAGAAGATCGTCGCCGCCGTGAAGGAACAAGTGGCGGCATAGTTTTCCGTCGCGGGAATGACGAATTGGAGATTTGCAGATGAAATTACTCGTCGCCGTCAAGCGGGTGATCGACTTCAACGTGAAGCCGCGGGTGAAGATGGACGGCTCGGGCGTCGATCTCATGAACGTCAAGATGAGCATGAACCCGTTCGACGAGATCGCGGTGGAGGAGGCGATCCGCCTCAAGGAAAAGGGCCAAGCCACCGAGATCGTCGCGGTGTCGATCGGCCCGGCGAAGGCGCAGGAGACGCTGCGCACGGCGCTCGCGATGGGCGCCGACCGCGCGATCCTCGTCCAGACCCCGGATGATATTGGCTCGGAGGTCGAGCCGCTTGGCGTCGCCAAGATCCTCGCGAAGATCGCGGGCGAAGAGCAGCCGCAGATGATCATTCTCGGCAAGCAGGCGATCGACGACGACAACAATGCGACCGGGCAGATGCTCGCGGCATTGCTCGGCTGGCCGCAGGGCACCTTCGCCAGCAAGGTCGAGCTCGCCGACGGCAAGGCGACGGTCACCCGCGAGGTCGACGGCGGCCTCGAAACCGACCGGCTCAAGCTTCCGGCGGTGGTCACCACGGACCTGCGTTTGAACGAGCCGCGCTACGCCTCGCTGCCCAACATCATGAAGGCCAAGTCGAAGCCGCTCGTGACGAAGACTCCGGACGAACTCCGAGTCGACATTTCGCGGCGCATCGAGACCCTGAAAGTCGCCGAGCCGCCGAAACGGCAGGCGGGCGCCAAGGTAGCCAGCGTCGACGAGCTAGTCGGCAAACTGAAGGCTCTGGGGGTGGTGCAATGAGCGTCCTGGTTCTGGTCGAGCACGACGGCGGCGCCATCAAGGATGCGACACTCGCGGCGGTTACGGCCGCCGGGAAGCTGGGTGAGGTGCACGCGCTGGTCGCGGGCGCGAACGTCGGCGGCGTGGCCGACGCGGCGTCCAAAATCGCCGGCGTATCGAAGGTCCTGGCCGCCGACGCGCCGCACCTCGACCATGGCCTCGCCGAGAATGTCGCGCCGGTCGCCGCGACGCTGATGCCGGCTTACGACGCGTTCGTCGCGCCCGCGACGACCTTCGGCAAGAATATCGCCCCGCGGGTGGCCGCCTTGCTCGATGTGATGCAGGTCAGCGACATCATCGGCGTCGAGGATGCCAGCACGTTCGTCCGGCCGATCTATGCTGGCAACGCGATCGCGACGGTCCGATCGAAGGATGCGAAGAAGGTGATCACGGTCCGTGGCACCGGCTTCGAGAAAGCCGCGCGCGAAGGCGGGAGCGCCTCGGTCGAACAGGTCGACACGGGGGGTGACGCAGACATCAGCAGCTTCGTGGGCCTCGAAGCCTCCGAAAGCGAGCGCCCCGAGCTGACCAGCGCCAGGATCATCGTTTCAGGCGGCCGCGCGTTCGGCTCGTCGGAGCAATTCCATTCGCTGCTCGACCCGCTCGCCGACAAGCTCGGCGCCGCGGTCGGCGCGAGCCGCGCGGCGGTTGATGCCGGCTATGCTCCGAACGATTACCAGGTGGGCCAGACCGGCAAGATCGTCGCTCCGGAAGTCTATATCGCAATTGGCATTTCGGGCGCGATCCAGCACCTCGCGGGGATGAAGGATTCGAAGACGATCGTGGCGATCAACAAGGACGAGGAAGCGCCGATCTTCCAGGTCGCGGACATCGGCCTGGTCGGCGACCTGTTCAAGATCGTCCCCGAACTGACCGGGAAGCTCTGAAAAAGGCCCGCCGCCGGCTGGGGAAGAGCGGCGGGCCGAGGGTTGAAACTGGCGTTGGGCGCTTATTGGCGATCGCGCTCCCGCTCCCGTTCCCGATGCGCCTTCGCCTTGGCGCTGGCGCTTCCCGATCCGCTTGCCGAACCGTTGGCGTTGCCGTCGACCGAGCCCGGATTCGTCGCGGCACCGACCGCGCCACCGAGCGCCCCGTTGCCGGCGCCGCCGAGGCTTCCGGTCAAGCTGCCGGCATTGCCCGCGGCGGTTGCAGCGCCCGACACGGCTCCGCCGGCCATCGCTCCGGCTTGGCCGGTGAGCGCGGCGGCCTGGTTCGTCCCGATCCCCTGGACGCCGAAGCTGGCGCTCTTGTTCGCCGATGCGCTTCCGGAACCCGAACCGTTGAGGCCAAGCGTGTTCCCGGCCGCGGCGATGGACGTGACGCCGTT
>DASURT010000037.1:0-5431 GCA_036375515.1 Sphingomicrobium sp. | reverse complement strand
GACGGCGGCGGCCGAAGCATCTACATCCTCGACGGAACGCGCGGCGGAAGCGGAATCAACCGCTGCTCGGGCATCTGCCTCAACGCCTGGCCGCCGCTTCCAGCGCCGGCTTTGCCGACCGCCGGAAGCGGCCTCAGCCCGCCGGGGGTTCGGACGACGTCGGGATATCGCGGAGCGCAGATGAGCTATTCGGGCTGGCCGCTCTATCAATACCATCACGACATGGCCGCAGGCGACACCAACGGCCAGGGCGTGCGCGACCAGTGGGGAACCTGGTATCTGCTGCGGCCCGACGGGGAGCCGATCAGGCCACGCTACTGACGCGTTGCGCGCGTCGCTGATCCGCAGTAGCCGCCGTGGTTGATGAGCGCGGCGACGGCAAGCACCCGGACACTCGTCATCGCGCTCGCCGCCAATCTCGGGATCGCGGCGTCCAAGTTCGTCGCGGCGGCGATCACCGGGTCCTCGGCGATGCTGACCGAGGGCGTTCACAGCGTCGTCGATTCGACCAACCAGCTCCTCCTCATGTGGGGCCGCCATGCGTCGCGACGGCCGCCGGACGAGCAGCACCCGTTCGGTTACGGCCGCGAGCTTTACTTCTGGAGCTTCGTCGTCGCGGTGCTGGTGTTCGCCCTGGGCGCGGGCGTGTCGATCTACGAGGGCATCATCCACATCGCCAACCCGGAGCATGCGATCTCGCCGATCGTGGCGTATGTCGTTCTCCTTGTCGCCTTCCTGCTCGAGGGCTGGTCGACGCTCGAGGCGTTCCGCGAATTCAAGCATTCGAAGGGGAAGCTCGGGTGGATTGAATCGATCCGCCGGTCGAAGGACCCGCCGGCCTTCATCATTCTGCTGGAAAATGGCGCGGCAATGGCCGGTATCGTGGCGGCGGCGGCAGGCGTCTTCATCGCGCAGGTCACCGGCAACCCGTTCTACGACGGCGCGGCGTCAATCGTCATCGGCCTGATCCTCGCGATCACCGCATTCGTGCTCGCCTACGAATCCAAGGGCCTGTTGATCGGCGAAGCGGCCGACCCCGAGCTGGTCCAGGCGCTGCACGCATTGGCCTGCGGCAAGCCGGGCGTCGTCGGCGTTGGCGAGGTGCTGACGGTTCACTCGTCGCCGGATCAGATCACCGCGATGATCAACGTCGATTTCGAGGACGACATGCCGGCCGGAGAGGTCGAGCGCATCGTCGAGAGCGTCGAACGCGA
The DNA here is from genome assembly GCA_036375515.1 of Sphingomicrobium sp. Taxonomy (GTDB): domain Bacteria; phylum Pseudomonadota; class Alphaproteobacteria; order Sphingomonadales; family Sphingomonadaceae; genus Sphingomicrobium. Next base: position 4,217 of record DASURT010000037.1, on the reverse strand, counting down.
AGTGCACGAGCGCTGGCCCGAGGTGCGCCGGCTGTTCGTGCGTCCGCAGCACGGCTGCGGCGTTTCGAGCGAGGAACGAAGCGCGGCGACCAGGGGTTGAACATTCCCGACCTGACGAGGGGGCAGCGCACATGAAACGCGGTTATTGCGACGATATCGAGATGCGCACGATCGAGAACGAGGATTTCCGCCGCGTGCTCTACACCGGCGAGCACCTGCAGCTGGTGCTGATGACGCTTCAGCCGGGCGAGGAGATCGGGGAGGAAGTGCATCCCGACGGCGACCAGTTCTTCCGCGTCGAGGAAGGCTCGGGCGCGATCGACATCGATGGGCGCGAAAACCGCGTCGAGGACGATTTCGCGGTCGTCGTCCCGGCCGGTGCGCGCCACAATGTGCGCAACACCGGGAGCAGCCCGCTTCGCTTCTACACGATCTACGGCCCGCCCGAACACAAGGACGGCGTGGTCCAGGCGACCAAGGCGGAGGCCGAGGCGAGACACCATCTCGAGGAGTGGGACGGCAAGACCACCGAGTAGTTGCCAAGTCGTCGGTCCCGCTGCATCGCTGTGGGCATGGCCCAGTCGATGCACGATGTCTCCGACCCGCGGAACGCCACGATCCTGATCAACGTCAACGGCGACTTGAAGCCGCGCGCCGAGGCTGTGGTCTCCGTGTTCGATTCCGGTTTCATGCTCGGCGACGGCGTGTGGGAGGGCCTCCGCGTCCACAAGGGCAGACTGGCGTTTCTCGACCGGCATCTCGACCGGCTGTTCGAGGGTGCGAAAGCGCTCGCGATGGACATCGGCCTGAGCCAGGGGGAACTGACCAAATGGCTCTACGACACGCTCGGCGCCAACGGCATGGACGAGGGCGTCCACGTTCGGCTGATGGTCACACGCGGGGTACGCTCGACGCCCTATCAGGACCCGCGGGTTATCGTCTCCGGCGCGACGGTCGTCATCATCCCCGAGTACAAGGAACCGCCCGCGGGCGTACACGAGCGCGGCCTCAAGCTGTTCACGGTCCACGTGCGCCGCGGCGATCCCGCGGTCCAGGACCAGAAGATCAACTCGCACTCGAAATTGAACTGCATCCTCGCCTCGATCCAGGCGACACAGGCCGGCGCCGACGAGGGGTTGATGCTCGACCCTCACGGATTCATCGCGACGTGCAACTCGACCCATTTCTTCATCGTGCGAAAGGGCGAGGTGTGGACGTCGAGCGGCAGGTATTGCCTCGGCGGGATCACTCGCGGGCTCCTTCTCGAGATCGCACGCGAGGCGGGCATTCCCGCCATCGAAAAGGATTTCTCGCTGACCGACGTCTATGGCGCGGACGAGGCGTTTGTCACCGGCACCTTCGCGGGGATCGTACCGGTCCGCGAAGTGGATGGCCGCCGGCTCCAGTGCCGCGGCCCGATGGTCGAGCGGCTCCAGCAGCTCTATGCCGACCGGGTCGAGCGCGACATCGTGGAGCAAAAGCGCCCGTGACCCTACGCATCGCCATGTGGTCGGGTCCCCGGAACCTCTCCACGGCGATGATGCGCAGCTTCGACAGCCGCTCGGACACGTTCGTCGCCGACGAGCCTTTCTACGGCTGCTTCCTCAAGGCGACCGGCGCTGACCATCCGATGCGGGAGGAGGTGCTCGCGGCGATGGATTGCGACTGGGACCGCGTCATGGCCTCGCTCAGGCGGCCGACGCCCGACGGCTCGCCGGTCTGGTACCAGAAGCACATGTGGCACCACATGGCGGGCCCGGTCGGCTACGGCGATTTCGACGGCTTCACCCACGCCTTCCTGATCCGCGCGCCCGAGCGAATGATCGGATCGTACCTGCGCAAGCGCGAGACCGCTGCGTTCGAGGATTTCGGCCTCGAGCGGCAGGCCGAGTTCTTCGAGCGCGAGGCTGATCGGCTGGGGCATGCGCCTCCGGTGATCGATGGCGGGGACGTGCTTGCGAACCCGGTCGGCGTCCTCTCCAGCTTGTGCGAGCAGCTCGGCATCGCGTGGGAGCCGGCGATGCTGTTCTGGAATCCGGGGCCTCGAGCGACCGACGGCCCATGGGCGCCGCACTGGTATGGCGCGGTCGAAGCGAGCACCGGTTTCGGGCCGCCCGACACCGAGCTCGTCAATCTGCCGGATGACGCGCAGCGCCTCGCCGACCGTTGCCAGCCCTATTACGCCAGACTGGCGGAATTTCGAATCACGCCCTGACTGGCCGCCGGCTCCATCACGCGATGACGCGGACCCCTTCCTTGGGCCAATCCTTGTCGACATCGACGCCTTGCTCGGCCCATTCTTCGCGGGTCCAGCACTTGACCTCTTCGATCCGGCTGCCCGTGATCGCCTCGATATGCATGCAGTATCTGGTCGCCGCGGTCCCCGGCGGAGCAACGGTCGTCGGGGTCGGTTCAAGGCTTGCCGCCGGGATCGGCGACGCGGCGACGATCATGCTGAGCGCGACGGCCAATTCTTTGTGCGCCATATCGTTTCTCCTGGAATGGCCACGCCAGCATATCCGTTCAACGCCGAAGATTCGCGGTCGTTTCGACCAGCGGTGGCGCTATCGCCCGATCTATTTGCGCTCGTAGGTCCCGACCAGCTCCGCCTTCGCGATGGCGTGCTGGTCGGCCGCTCTTTCGACCTCGGCGACCTTCGCGTCGGGTCCCAGGCCGAGCGTGTCGACGTCGAGCGCGAGCAGCTTGAAATGATAGTGGTGCAATCCATGTCCCTTCGGGGGGCAGGGGCCGCCATAGCCGCTCTTGCCGAAATCGTTCACCGCTTGAGCGCCGAGCGTTTCTCCGGCGGCGATCGAGCGGGCGCTGGCCGGAATGTCGAACGCGCCCCAGTGGCGGAAGGTGCCGTTCGGCGCGTCGGGGTCGTCGACGACGAGGGCGAAGCTGTTCGTCCCCTGCGGCGGCTCGCCCCAGGTCAACGCCGGCGACCGGTCTGCGCCGTCGCACGTATATTGTACCGGGATCGGTTGTCCGTTCCGGAAGGCGTCGCTGGTCAGATCGAGCTTCGTGATCGCGGCGTTCTCCACCCTGTTTCCTCCTGCCGTCTGTTTGGACGTCTCGTCCTTCGCTCCGCAGCTCGCGAGCGCGACGCACAGGATTGCGGGAATGAAGGCGCGCAGCATCTTGCCCGGCTCGTGTCGCGGATCACCAACTCAACGAGCGCGTTTCCGCCCGGTTCCGGATGCGGCCCGCCTCGCCGGCCGCGCATGGTCAATGGGGATGATGTTCTCGGCTATCGAGCGCCGCGTTCGGATGGTCGTTGACGGCGGCGGGCTTGGCGCCTTCCATCTCGGCGAGTGCGATTACCGAATGCGCGTAGGCAGCCCCCGCGCGCATTTCCGCGGCCACCCAGATGGCCTCCATCAATTCCTGGTTCGAAGCGCCTTCCCGGATTGCCGCGCGAGTGTGACCCTTGATGCAATAAGGGCACTGGGTGACGTGCGCGGCGGCGACCGCGATGATGTGCTTGGTTCTGGTGGAAAGGGCGCCTTCCGCGAATACCGCCCCGCTGAAGTCATGGAATGCCGCACCGGCGCCGGGAGCGAGCTCGCGTCGCATTCTGGAGAACTCGCGGGTCGGCGTCGGATATAGATTTTCAGTCATGGCATGCTCCTTCAGGGGTTCGGTCTGCCGAGAATGACGTTCTTGAGGACAACGGCATCGTTGTGAACCTCGTCCTTGGCCGAATAGACGAGAGTGATCGGTCCTTCGCGCGCCTTGCGGCGCAGTTCGCGCAACAGGGGCGCATTCCGCTCGAGCTCGGCGCGATAGCGGCGGCGGAATTCTCCCCAACGCTCGGGGTCGTGGCCGAACCAGGTCCGAAGCTCGGCACTCGGGGCGATTTCCTTGATCCAATCGTCGAGCTTCGCCGCGCTTTTGCTCACTCCGCGCGGCCACAGGCGATCGACGAGAATTCGGGGACCGTCATCTGCTGCCGGAGGCTCGTAGGCGCGCTTGAGCCTGACGTTGGAAGGCGGAATGCCACGGTTCATGGCGACAACCGACGCAAGTCACCGGCTCCCGGACGAGGATTGCCAGGCGATCATCCGCCACTCGCCGCCGTCCTTCCGCCACACCCCGATGCAGGGGAAATGGAAGACCTGCTGTTCGCCGTCGAGGTGCGAATGGCCGAGCATGATGCCGGCGAGGATCACCAGGTCCTCGAGCGAGCGCACGTGGGTCTCGCGGACGTCGAAGTC
>DASURT010000036.1:0-3259 GCA_036375515.1 Sphingomicrobium sp. | reverse complement strand
GGTGATCGCCTGTGAGGGGCAAACCTTCTTCGCGGGTGCCGACGTTTCGGAGTTCGGAACGCCCAAGGCATTCGAAGCGCCGGTGCTGCCGAGCGTCGTCGACACGATCGAGAATTGCTCGAAACCGGTCGTCGCGGCGATTCACGGAACGGCGCTCGGCGGCGGCCTCGAAGTCGCGCTCGCTTGCCATTATCGCGTCGCTTTGCCGTCGGCGAAGCTCGGCACTCCGGAGGTCAAGCTCGGCCTGCTTCCGGGAGCCGGCGGAACGCAGCGACTGCCGCGCGTCGCGGGGGTCAGACATGCGCTCCAGATGTGCGCGACCGGCAACCCGATCGGAGCGAAAGAGGGCTTCGAGTGCGGGCTCGTCGACCGGCTCGTCGAAGGCGACCTCATCCCGCACGCGGTGGGCTATGCCGAGGAAGTGCGCGAGGTCCGGCCGCTGCCGAGGTCGTCCGAGCGGCAGGACAAGCTGACCGATTGCGATCCGTCGGTGTTCGAAGAGTTCCGCAAGGAAAACGCGAGGAAGTTCCGCGGCTTCGAGGCGCCCGAGGCGAACATCCGGGCGGTGAAGATGGCCTGCGAGAAGCCATATTCCGAAGGCGTCATCGAAGAGCGCAAGCTGTTCATGGAGCTGATGACCGGCACGCAGTCGCGAGCGCAGCAATATTTCTTCTTCGCCGAGCGCAAGGCGGCGAAGATCGAGGGGCTTCCCGAGAACACGGAAGCACGCCCGATCCACCGGGTCGGCGTGATCGGCGCGGGCACGATGGGCGGCGGGATCTCGATGAACTTCCTGTCCGCGGGCATCCCCGTGACGATCCTCGAGATGAGCCAGGAAGCCCTCGACCGCGGCACCGGCGTGATGCGCAAGAATTACGAAGCGACCGCGGCGAAGGGCCGGCTCACGACGGAGCAGGTCGAAAAAGCGATGGGGCTCCTCAATCCCACGCTCGATTTCGAGGCGCTCGCCGACTGCGACCTCATCATCGAGGCGGTCTATGAGAATATGGACGTGAAGAAGGAGGTGTTCGGGAAGCTCGACAAGATCGCCAAACATGGCGCGATCCTCGCCTCCAACACCTCCTACCTCGACATCAACGAGATCGCGGCGTCGATCTCGCGGCCGGGCGACGTGGTCGGAATGCACTTCTTCTCGCCCGCGAACGTGATGAAGCTGCTCGAGGTGGTGCGCGGCGACAAGACCGCTCCGGACGCGCTCCTGACCGCGATGCAGATCGGCAAGAAAATCCGCAAAGTGCCGGTGGTCGCGGGCGTGTGTCACGGCTTCATTGGCAACCGGATGCTGATGCCAAGGCAGGTCGAAGCGACCAAGCTCCTGCTCGAAGGCGCGACGCCGGAGCAGATCGACAAGGTCCATGTCGAGTTCGGAATGCCGATGGGCCCGTTCCAGATGGCGGACCTCGCCGGCGTGGACATCGGCTGGCACCGCGATCCCAACCGGATCGAGAATGTCCGCGACGCGCTTTGCGCGATCGACCGCTGGGGCCAGAAGAAGGGCGCCGGCTTCTACGACTATGACGAGAAAAGGCGGCCGTCCCCGTCGCCGGTCGTGCAGCAGATCATCGAGGATTTCGCGAGGAAGCAGGGCGTCGAGCGGCGTGAAATCAGCGACGAGGAGATCGTCGAACGCACGCTCTACACGATGGTCAACGAGGGCGCGAAGATCCTCGAGGAAGGGATTGCCCAGCGTGCCTCCGACATCGATGTCGTGTGGGTCTATGGCTACGGCTGGCCGGTCTATCGCGGCGGGCCGATGTTCTGGGCCGACACGGTCGGGCTCGACAAGATTGTCGATGGCCTGAAGCGGCAGGAAGGGCGGATGAAGCCGGACTTCAGCCTGTCCCGCCTCCTGGCCGAAAAGGCGGAAAAAGGGGAGAAATTCACGCGTTAGGTCGTTGCTCTTCCGCAACTGCGGGAGAGATGGAATGGCAACGGTCCCCGACGCGGTCCCTCAGGACCCGATTCGGCGCTACTCCAACGTTGCCGTGACGATCCACTGGCTGACCGCCGCGTTGGTCGTCGTCCAGGTGATCCTCGGCTTCACCTTCGCCGAGTTCCTGCCGCGCGGCCCGGCGTCGGCGGCGGTCTTGACCTGGCACAAGACGGTCGGCGCGCTGATCCTGCTGCTGGCGCTGATCCGCCTCGGCTATCGCCTCAGGAACCCGCCTCCGCCATTCCCGCCGGAGCTGCCGGCGTGGCGCCGCCAGGTCGCCGTGTGGAACCACCGTGCCTTCTATTTCCTGCTGATTGTCCTGCCGCTCACCGGGTTGCTCACCGTCTCCGGCGTGACAAAGGGCCCGACGACGCCCTTGGTCGGCGGAATCCCGCTACCGGTCGTGCCCGGCGTAACCGAGGCGATGCACGACCTGTTCGGCGAAACGCACGAGATCCTCGTCTACATCACCATCGCGCTTCTGGTGCTGCACATCGGGGCGGCGCTCTATCAGCAGTTCGTCGAGCATGATCGAGCGGCCGCGCGCATGCCGCCGTTCCAGGCGCCGGGCGGCGAGCATGCGGTCATCGGGCAGGGCGGGAACGCGATTCCTCGAGCAGGCTGAGCATCGCGATCGCTGCTGCGGCTACGCCCGCGCTGGTGAGGAAGGTCGCCGAGCTGCCCTCGCGGTCCCACAGCCAGCCCGCGCCGAGGCTGGCGAAAAGCCCCGCGATCCCGCTGACGAACCAGAAGGCGCCGAAGCTGGTCGCGCGCAAATGTTCGGGCGCGCTGTCGGCGATCATCCGCGCGAAGATTCCCTGGGTCAGTGCCATGTGCGCTCCCCACAGGCCGACTCCGACGGCAAGCCCGGCGAAGCTCGCGCTGCTCGCGAGAACCAGGTTGCCGGCGATCAGCACGCCCATTCCGGCCACCAGGATGGTCTTGGGGCTCATCCGGTCGCTGAGCGCTCCCGCCGGATAGGCGAGCACGACATAGGCGAGATTGAACAGCGCGAGCGTCAGCGGCGAGAGGGCTTCGGACAGGCCGACCTCGATGCCCTTGAGGATGAGGAAGCCTTCCGAGAAACGGGCGAGCGTGAACAGGAACCCGACCGCGAGCAGGCGCTTGGTGGCCTTGTCGAGCTCGCGAAAGCCCGCGAAGAAGGGCGAGCGCTTCAGCGTGGGCTGCGATTGCTCCGGTTCGCGAAGCGCGAGCCAGGCGAGCAGGAACGAGCAGACGGCGGGCAGGATCGCGACCCAGTAAACGGCGTGGATGTCGCTCATGAACAGGGCCATCAGGCCGATC
>DASURT010000035.1:0-4742 GCA_036375515.1 Sphingomicrobium sp. | reverse complement strand
GGACTTCGAGGATTCCGCCGGCGTGGCTCAGGTCGGGCTGGATGATGTCGACGACGCCGGCTTCGAAGAACGGCTTGAAATCCCAGCGGGTGAACAGCCGCTCGCCGAGCGCGATCGGGGTCGAGACCAGGCCCGCGATCTGCCGCAGTCCTTCCGGGTTCTCCGACAGCAACGGCTCCTCGATGAACAATAGCCCGAGCGGCTCGAGTGCCCTGGCGAGCTGCTTGGCGAGCGGACGATGCACCCGTCCGTGGAAGTCGAGCCCGACGTCCATGCCCTGGGCCTGCGCGGCCTCGACGCGCTTCACCACCTCGTCGAACAGTTTCGGGGTCCCGATCCAGTCGAGCTCCGCGGTCGCGTTCATCTTGACCGCGGTGAAGCCCTGTTTGCGCCGCACCTCGGCGGCTTCGGTAATCTCGTGCGGGCGGTCGCCGCCGATCCAGGCATAGGACCGGACCTTGTCGCGCACCTTGCCTCCGAGCATTTGCCAGGCGGGCAGGTTCAGCGCGCGCCCCTTCAGGTCCCACAGGGCCTGCTCGAGCCCGGAGAGGGCCGAAAGCAGCACCGGTCCGCCGCGGTAGAAGCCGCCCCGGTACCCGACCTGCCAGATGTCCTCGATATTGAACGGGTCGGCGCCGATGAACCGGTCGCGAAACGCCTCGAACGCTCCGTCGACCGCCTCGGCCCAGCCCTCGAGGCTCGCTTCTCCCCAGCCGACCGCGCCGTCGTCGCTCTCGACCCGGACGAACAGCCAGCGCGGCGGTGCGTAGAAGGTCTCGATCCGCGCGATCTTCATGTCACTCACCGGCCAGCCGAGTCTCGTCGAGGTCGCGGCCAGCCGCGTCCTGCTCGTCATGCTCGCTGAGCTTCTTGATCGGCACGATCAGACAGACGCTCTGCGCCGGGAGCACGTTCCGCCAGTCGGCGATCAGTTGCTTGTAGGCCTTGCCGACGTTCCGGATCTTGCGGTCGAGATCGAACAGCCCGAGCGGGTTGACGTTGCCGTTCTGCTCGCGAAGCGCGGTGTCCCAATCGACCTGGTCGGTCAGGCTGTACCAGGTGAAGCCGACCGTCGGGATTCCGACGTTCCTCAGGCGAAGCACGTTCGCCCATTCCTTCCACAGCCATTTGACCGCCTCGTCGCCGTGAGGCCCTTCCCACAGGTTGGTCTCGGTGTGCATCACCGGCAGCCGGTAGCGGTTGTAATATTGCCGGGTGATCTCGCAGTAGCCGAAGGTCTCGCCGGCCGCGACCGTGTGTCCGTCGGCGAACACGCGATGCTCGTTCAATTGGTAATAGTCGTTGCCGAGGATGCAGTGCTGCTTGAGTCGATGCTCGAGGAACCAGCCGTACTCCTCGCGGGTCAGGCCGTTGTCCATCAGATATTCGTACATGCCCGAGTCCACACGCCGGCCGTAGTTGAGATCGAGCGACAGGAAGCGCATCTGGTTGAGGACTTCCGCCCGGCCGATCGCGCCGGGTGAGTCCGCGTGATAATATTCCGATGATTCGCTCTGGATGAAGATCGCGTCGTGCCGGCGCTTCAGGATCTCGATCATCCCCATCACATTGGCTTTGGCGATGTGCTTGATGGCCGTGATGAACGAGGGGTCGTCCTTCCTCTGCTCGTTCCACCAGCCGTACTTGGCCGAGAACACCGCGCAGATGAACATCTCGTTGATCGGAGTGTAGAGCTGGACCCACGGGAAGCGATCGGCGAACGCCCCGCAATAATCGGCGAACAGGCGCGGGAAGTCGGGGTTCTGGAAGTTGCCCAGCCAGTCCGGCACTCCGAAATGGCAAAGGTCGACGATCGGAGTGATTTCGCGCCGTTTCAGCTCGGCGAAGGCCAGGTCGGCGAATTCCCAGTCGAACTTGTTGGGCCCCAGGAACGTCCGATAAAGCGCCGGGCCGTAGCGGAGAAAGTTGATCCCGACTTCCTGGACGCAGTCGAAATCCTCGCGCCAGCGCTTGTAGTGGCCGCAGACCTCCATCTCGTCGATGCGGGTCTTGCCGTGGTTGATCGTCGGGATGCTGTTCTCGATCCCGGTCGCGAACATGAAGTTGGCGATGACTCAGTCTCCTAAAGCCTCGTCAAGCGTCAGCCCGCAAAGGGAACTTCGGCAAGTCCCCGGACACCTGGTTTAAGCATAAACAACCCCCCGGCATTTGGTTGCATCCTGAGCGCGGCTTCGTCGAGTCCCTTGGTGGCCGATGTCACGTAGAGCCGGTCGAGATCGGGTCCGCCGAACGCGCAGCTCGACGGTTGCTCGACCGGCACCTCGATCGTCCGGAGCATCTCGCCGTCCGGCGAAAACCTGCGGACGCACCAGCCGTCCCAGAAGGCGATCCACAGGCACGCCTCGGAATCGACGGTCATCCCGTCCGGGTGGCCGTCACCTTCGCCGAACTGGAGGAAGGTTCGGCGGTTGGACGCGTTCCCCTGCCCGTCGAGGTCGAATGCGTAGGTGACCTGCCGCAACGTGTCGCTGTGGTACATGCGCCTGCCGTCCGGGCTGAACGCGGGCCCGTTCGTAATTCCGTAGCCGCTGTCGATCGCCACGCAGCGAAGGTCGTGGTCGATCCGGTAGAGCGTTCCGGCGGACCCTCGTTCGCGGTCGTCCATGGTTCCGGCCCAGAAGCGGCCGGCGCGGTCGACCTTGCCGTCGTTGAAGCGGTTGTGGGGCAGGCCCTCCTCGGGATTGAACAGGACTTGCAACCGGCCGGTCGAAAGCTCGATCCCGGCGATGCCCTGGTCCGTTCCGGCGATGAAACCGCCCCCCGCGCGCGGGGCGAGCGATCCGACGCGGAATGGCGTCGGCCACTGGCTGAGCGCGCCCCGATCGGTCAGCGCGAAAATCTTCCGGCCCTTGATGTCGACCCAATAGAGAGCGGCTTCGCCGGTCACCCACACCGGCCCCTCGCCGAGGACGGCGTGAACGTCGGCGACGCACTGGACGGTCGAGTCGGTCTCCACGGCGGCTCCATCATAAAAGAAAACCGGGAGCGATGTTGCGCCGCCACGGTTGTACAGGCGATGGGCGAACGCATGGTTCTTACAGATGGGTTCATCGCGGCCGATTGGGGCACGACCAATCGGCGCGCCTACCGAATCGACGCCTCCGGCAAGTGCGTCGATGAATTCGAGGATGGGGAAGGCATCCTGTCGGTCGGCGAAGGAGGGTTCCCGGACGCCGTCCGCGAGATCCGCCGCCGGCTCGGCGACCATCCGCTGCTGCTCGCCGGGATGATCGGCTCGAACCGCGGCTGGGTCGAGGCGCCCTATGTTCCCTGCCCCGCCGGAATCGAGGAGCTGGCGCGCGCCCTCGTCTGGGCGGGCGAGCGCGAGGCCATCGTGCCGGGCGTTTCCTACCTCGGCAACGGGCGAGCGGACGTGATGCGCGGCGAGGAGGTGCAGCTTGTCGGGGCCGTCGCCGCGGGGATGGTCGAGCCTGACGCGCTCGTCTGCCACCCCGGGACGCACAACAAATGGGCGATCCTGCACGATGGCCAGGTCCAATCGTTCCGCACGGTCATGACGGGCGAGCTGTTCAGCCTGCTCAAGGAACACAGCATCCTTGCCGAGATGCTCGATGGCGAGGTCGCGGCCAATGATGCGTTCCGCGCCGGAGTCCGGCAGGGCTTCTGGGACGAGGACCTTCCGGCGGAGCTCTTCGCGGTCCGTGCCCGGGTCTTGCTGGGCCAGGCCGAGCGGAAGGATGCCGCGTCCTACACGAGCGGCCTGCTGATCGGCACCGATGTCAGGATCGGCCTTGCCACGCCGGTCGCCGTCCAGGTCGTCGTCATGGGGCGCCCCGAACTCACCGGTCTCTATGCCGCGGCGATCGAGGAAGCCCGTCGCGAAGCGCTCGAGCTCGACGGCGAGCGCTGCTTCCTCGCGGGCATTCACGAGATTGCGAAGAGGATCGAGCGATGAACGCCGACGAACTGCTGCGACGCCATCTCGATGAATGCCCCCTGATCGGAATCATCCGCGGGGTGACGCCACACGAGGCGGAAGCGATCGGACAGGCGATCTTCGACGCCGGAATCCGGATCATCGAAGTGCCGCTCAATTCCCCCGACCCGCTCAGCAGCATCGAGCGGCTGGCGAAGAGATTGGGGGATCAGGCGCTGGTCGGCGGCGGCACGGTGCTGACCGTCGGGGAGGTCGACCAGGTGCGGAACGCCGGCGGCCGGCTCGTCGTCTCGCCCAGCACCAACGCGGGCGTGATCGCCGCGACGGCGGCGGCGGAGCTCGTCTCCTGCCCCGGCTTTTTCACGCCGTCCGAGGCATTCGCCGCGCTCGAGGCCGGGGCGACGGCGCTTAAGCTCTTTCCGGCGGAGGCGGCGACGCCCGTCGTCCTGAAGGCGCAGCTCGCGGTGATTCCAGCGCAAGTCCCGGTCATCGTCGTGGGCGGAGTGAAGCCCGACAACATGCGGCCGTGGATCGAGGCGGGAGCACGCGGGTTCGGCCTGGGCGGCGGCCTGTACACCGCGGGACAGTCGGCCGATGAAACCGCCGCGAAGGCACGCGCCTATGTCGCGGGCGTGCGCTGATGCGCCCGATCCGGATCGCGATCATCGGCTTCGGCAAGATCGCCTCCGACCAGCATGTGCCGGCGATCTCCGGCAAGTCGCGTTTCGAGCTGGTCGCGACATCGAGCCGCTCCGGCCAGGGGGTCGCGCGGACGTTCACCGACTGGCGCGAGCTGATCCGCAGCGTCGAGGGGCTGGAGGCA
>DASURT010000034.1:0-6775 GCA_036375515.1 Sphingomicrobium sp. | reverse complement strand
CGGGTCCGGTGCTCGCGGGCGGCCGGCTCATTGTGACCGCTTCGAACGGTGCCATCATCAACATCGACCCGGAGACCGGCTCCTTCCAGAGCCAGACGCGGGCCGCCCGGGGGATCAGCCTCTCGCCAGTCGTCGCCAACTTGACGCTCTACGTACTCGACGACGACGCCGTCCTGCACGCGTACCGGTAAACAATTCCGCCGGCGCCGAGGCGCTGCTATCCCCGTCTGATGCCGCTCCCCACCGTCGCGATCGTCGGCCGGCCCAACGTCGGCAAATCGACCCTGTTCAACCGGCTCGTCGGCAGGAAGCTCGCGCTCGTCCATAACGAGCCGGGGGTGACTCGCGACCGGCGCGAGGCCGAAGCGAAGCTGCTCGGCCTCGAGTTCCGGCTGATCGACACCGCCGGGTTCGAGGACCGCGACGCGGCGAGCCTTCCGGGCCGGATGCGGCACCAGACCGAAGCGGCGGTGCGCGATGCCGACGCGACCTTGTTCCTGATCGATGCGCGGGAGGGCGTAACCCCGCTCGACGAGGAGATCGGCCGCTGGCTTCGGGTCGAGACCACGCCGGTGGTCGTCGTCGCGAACAAGGCGGAGGGACGAGCCGCGGAGGCGGGCATCCTCGAGGCTTTCCGGCTCGGGCTGGGCGAGCCGATCGCGATCAGCGCCGAGCATGGCGAGGGCGTCGCCGACCTGTTCGAAGCGCTTCGGCCGCATGTCGAGCATGAGCATTTCGATGTCGAGGTGGAGGAGGAAGCGGCACGAAACGCGCCGCTCAAACTCGCGATCGTCGGCCGCCCCAACGCGGGCAAGTCGACCCTGGTCAACCGGATGATCGGCGAGGAGCGGATGATCACCGGGCCCGAGGCGGGCATCACCCGGGATTCGATCAGCCTCGACTGGGACTGGCCAAGTCCCTCAGGCGAACTCCATCCCGTGCAGCTCGTCGACACGGCGGGCCTCAGGAAACGGGCCAAGGTCGAGGACAAGCTGGAGCGGCTGTCGGCCGCCGACGCCAAGCGGGCGATCGATTTTGCCGAAGTGGTCGTCCTCCTGCTCGACGCGACGAGGGGGCTGGAATCCCAGGACCTCCGGATCGCCGATCAGGTGATCGAGGAGGGGCGCGCGCTGATCCTGGCGCTCAACAAGTGGGACGTGGCGGAGAATGCCTCATCGCTGTTCAACGGCGTGAAGGCCGCGCTGGCCGAGGGGCTGTCGCAGCTCAGGGACGTGCCGCTGCTCACGGTTTCGGCGAAAACGGGCAAGGGCATCGACACGATCCTCGAAGTCGCGTTCGAGCTGCGCGAGGCGTGGGGCAGGCGCATTCCGACCGGCGAGCTCAACCGCTGGTTCGAGGGAGCGATCGAGGCTAATCCGCCGCCCGCCCCCAAGGGGCAGCGGATCAAGCTGAGGTACATCACGCAGGTGAAATCGCGGCCTCCGGCCTTCGTCGTCTTCGGCAACCGGCTCGACGAGCTTCCGGACAGCTACCGGCGATATCTGCTCAACGCGATGCGCCGCGACCTCGGGATCGGCGCGATACCGCTCAGGTTGACCTTCCGTGGCGGCCGCAATCCGTTCGACCGTTCTTCCGCAAAGCGCGGGCGCTAAGCCAAATTTTACTCTTTCCGGGGTAGCAAGCGGTCCGTGGGACCATGTTCCGAGGTCATCGGGAACGGGATTGGACATTGGACGACGCGCTACCGGATATCGTCGATTGGGCGCATTTCGAGAAGAGCCGGGCCGAGCTTGGGCCGGGCTTCATCCGAATCCTCGGTTATTTCCGCGAGGACGGCGCGAAGTCGATCACGCAGATCGAGCATGCGATGCGCGAGGAGAATACGACCGCGCTCGTCATCCCCGCCCACACGATCAAAGGCGAGTCGCGACAGCTCGGCGCCGAACCGCTGGCGCGCATCGCCGAGCTGATCGAAACGACCGCCCGCCTGTGCATTGAGACTCACCGCTTCCCCGATGAACTGGTTCCCGAGGTGGTCGAGCTAAGGCGGCTGTTCGAGGCGACGGTCGCGACGTTCGACAAGGCCACGAACCCGCTGATGACCAGGTCCGCGCCCGGAGGCTTCGGCCGGAAGGTCGGCGACCAGGGGTTTGGGCGTAGCTGACGCAGAGCGTCACCCTGAACTGGTTTCAGGGTCCATTTTTCCCCTGCAGTGCGCTCCCCAGGCTGGATGCTGAAACAAGTGCGGCGACTGCCGTGACGGAACACGGCTCAAAGCGGCGCTCAGCATGACGGTTGAAGGACTACTCCTTCGCTGCTTCCGACTGGAGCTGGACGTAATTCTGGATGCCCATCCGGGCGATCATCTCGAACTGCTGCTCGAGCGTGTCGACATGCTCCTCCTCGTTCTCGAGGATATCGGAGAAGAGGTCGCGGCTGACATAGTCCTTGACCTTCTCGCAATGGGCGATCGCGCCCTTGAGCTGGCCCAGCGCCTCCAGCTCCAGTTCCATGTCCGCCTTGAGGATCTCCTCGACATTCTCGCCGATGTGGAGGCGTCCCAACAGTTGGAAATTGGGCAGGCCGTCGAGGAACAGGATGCGCTCGGCGAGCCGGTCGGCATGCTTCATCTCGTCGATCGATTCGGAGCGCTCGAATTCGGCGAGCTTGTGGACGCCCCAATTGTCGAGGAGGCGGTAGTGCAGCCAGTATTGGTTGGTCGCGGTGAGCTCGTTCTTGAGCGCCTCGTTCAGAAGCTCCAGGACCTTGGGATCGCCCTTCATTCCGGCCTCGCTTTCGTGGAGGCGGCTCTACTCCTGCGAGAGCCCAGGGGGAAGCAAAAAATCGGCGGAAAACTGCGGAAAAACATGCGATTGATAGGCAGTCGCAAATCGCTGCGTCAGGCGGCCCGGGCGGTAACGAGCCGAAGCCTCGGTCGGTTGGCCAGCTCCTCGTTGATCACGTCCTGTGCGTAATCGAGGCAGCATCCGCATTGCACGTCGCAGCCGTGGCAGGCGTAGGCGGCCTCGGGCGTGGTCGCCCCCAAGCGCGCGGCGGCGCGCACTTCGCTCTCGGTGATGCGGTTGCAGCTGCAAACGATCATGGAGGAAGATATAATCGATAATGCGAACTAATCGCAAGTAGAAAAGATCAGCCGCGCAGATAGCGCCGCGCGATAAAGGCGGTCGGCAGGCCGACGAGGATGACGTGCGCGAAGAGCTGCGTTGCGATCGACAGCGGGTTGGGCGGGAAGGCGGCCGGGAAGCGGAGCGGGACGACGATCAGGTTCATCACGACGTAGGTGATGAGGCCATAGGCAAGCCCCGAAGCGCCCGGCCGGTCGAGCAGCGCCGGCCGCTGCCGAACCGCGAGCACGAAGACCGCGACCATGATCGCCATCAAAGCGAAGTGGGTGGCGAGTCCGAGCACCGAACCGGCGCTGCCCCAATTGGTCGCCAATGGGAACGGCCCGGAGGCGACGTAGCGCAGTATCGCGGCCGGCTCGCGGCCGCGGAGCAAAGTGAGGATTGTCGCGAACAGGATATCGAGCGTGCCGCAGACCAGGGTCGCGACGACGATCGGCCTCCAGACCGGCTGACCGCTCATATTGCGCTTCGGTTCATCGGTTTGATTTCCTGATGACCAGTTTCAATCCGGACCAGATCGAATCGACGGCGCACACTTTCACGTCGACCAACCCCATCGGAAGCGCGACATCGCGGATCACGTCCTCTGTGATGTCGGTCGGGACTTTCGATGCCTTTTTCGGCCAGCTCACCCAGATCATCCCAGCCGGATTCAGCAGCGGCATGAGCCGGTGGAGCTTGGCTTCGAACTCGGCGCGTGAGGTCACGAATACGTTCGCGGCATCGATTGGGGCTTCGGGCGTCTCAAGCAGGTGAAGGTTCAGCCCCTCCGCCGCAATCTCCTGGCACACGCTATCCGGCATTCCTTCCCACCACACGCGCATGCCGTCCTTCAGCGACAGCTTCCTCGCCAGCGGGGTCCCCGAGTAGCCGGCGGTCATCAGAACTCCGGAGTCAGTTCGTTGCCCATCAGCTTGAGAAAAAAGCCCTCGTGCGCGGCGCGGAGGTCGGCGAGGGGGATTCCAATTGCCGAAACCGTTACGAATGGTGCTTCGACTGTGAAAATCAGCTCCTGCTCTCCAGTCTGAAGGTTACCACCGCCAGTCGTGCCGATGACCAGCACGTTGATTCCTTGGTTGCGCAGCTTCCATTCGAGTTCGCGATCCGAGGTTGTGACGATGTAGCGGCCCTGGTCCTCGCCAAACCAGTGCGCCGGAAGATTGTCGGTGTTGCTACAACCGACTCCCGCCCCGATGCCGCTAGCCAATGCCATCTCTGCGAGCGCCACGGCGACGCCACCGTCAGATACGTCGTGTGCCGCAGTGATGGCGCCGTCGATCACGAGCTGGCGCAACGCTTCGCCGATCTGCCGCTCTTGCGGAAGGTCGACGGATGGCGCGCGGCCGTTCTTGCGCCCCTGAATTTCGCGCAGCCAGATTGACTGGCCGAGATGGGTGCCCGCACCGCCCAGAAGCAGGATTAGCTCCCCTTCCGCCTTGAACCCGATGGTCGCCGCCTTCTCCCAATCCTCCAGCAATCCGACGCCGCCGATCGCGGGAGTGGGGAGGATGGCGAGGCTGGTTCCGTCCTCGTTCTTGGTCTCGTTGTAGAGCGAGACGTTGCCGCTCACGACCGGGAAGTCGAGGGCGCGGCAGGCTTCGGCCATGCCTTCCACGCAGCCCACAAACTGCCCCATGATCTCGGGCCGCTGCGGGTTGCCGAAGTTGAGGCAGTTGGTGATCGCCAGCGGCTTCGCGCCGACCGCGCAGAGGTTGCGGTAGGCCTCGGCCACGGCCTGCTTCCCGCCCTCATAGGGATCGGCGTAGCAATAGCGCGGGGTGCAGTCGGTCGTGATCGCCAGCGCTTTCTTTGATCCGTGCACGCGCACCACCGCCGCGTCGCCGCCGGGGCGCTGCACCGTGTCGGCGCCGACCGACTGGTCATATTGCTCCCACACCCAGCGGCGCGACGCGAGGTTGGGGGAGCCCATCAGCTTCAGCAGGTCCGCGGCGATGTCGGTGCTTTCCGGAATGTCGGTCAGCGGCTCCGGCGGCTTCGGAATGGCGTAGGGCCGCTCGTAGCAGGGCGCCTCGTCGGCGAGCGGTCCCAAGGGGATGTCGGCAACCGTCTCGCCGTTCCACACCAACTCCATGCGGCCGGTGTCGGTGACGTTGCCGATCACCGCGAAGTCGAGCTCCCACTTGCGGAAGATCGCCTCGGCCTCGGCTTCGCGGCCGGGCTTCAGCACCATCAGCATCCGCTCCTGGCTCTCGGAGAGCATCATCTCGTAGGGCGTCATGCCGGTTTCGCGGCACGGCACCTTGTCCATGTCGAGGCGAATGCCGACGCCGCCCTTGCTCGCCATCTCGACCGAGGAGCTGGTGAGGCCGGCCGCGCCCATGTCCTGGATGGCGACGATCGCGTCCGAGGCCATCAGCTCGAGGCAGGCCTCGATGAGCAGTTTCTCGGTGAACGGGTCGCCGACCTGGACGGTGGGCCTTTTCTCCTCGCTGTCCTCGGAGAAGTCGGCGCTCGCCATGGTCGCGCCGTGGATTCCGTCGCGGCCGGTCTTGGAGCCGACATAGACGATCGGATTCCCGATGCCGGTCGCGGCCGAGTAGAAGATCTTGTCGGTCCTGGCGACGCCGACCGTCATCGCGTTGACCAGGATGTTGCCGTCATAGGCCTCATCGAAATCGACCTCGCCGCCGACGGTCGGGACCCCGACGCAATTGCCGTAGCCGCCGATCCCGGCGACCACGCCCGCGACCAGGTGCCGCGTCTTGGGATGGTCGGGCGAACCGAAGCGCAGGGCATTCAGGTTGGCGACCGGCCGGGCGCCCATGGTGAAGACGTCGCGCAGAATCCCGCCGACGCCCGTGGCGGCGCCCTGATAGGGTTCGATGTACGATGGGTGGTTGTGGCTCTCCATCTTGAAGATCGCCGCGTCGCCGTCGCCGATGTCGATCACGCCCGCATTCTCGCCCGGGCCCTGGATGACCCACGGCGCTTCGGTCGGCAGCTTCTTCAAATGGAAGCGCGACGATTTGTAGGAGCAATGCTCCGACCACATGACCGAGAAGATGCCGAGCTCGACGAGGTTCGGCTCGCGGCCGAGCGCTTTCAGAATGCGCTCATATTCTTCGGGCGAGAGACCGTGCTCGGCGACGGTTTCGGCGGAGATTCGGCTGGCTTCAAGGACGGTCATGGCCGCGCCCTTAGCCCCGTCTGCGAACGGCGGCTAGGTTGCGACGAACGGCTTTGGACCGACTCACGCGACGGCAGTACAAGGCGCGCCGGGCGGGGGGACCAGGAGACATCACATGCCGAAGCCCATTCCCGAAGGCTATCACAGCGTCACGCCTTATCTGGTCGTCGACGACGCGAACGCGGCAATCAAGTTCTACGAGCGCGCATTTGGTGCAACCGAGAAGTTCAGGATGCCGATGGGCAACCGGGTCGGCCACGCCGAGCTTCAGATCGGCGACAGCGTCGTCATGCTGGCGGACGAATTCCCCGACATGGGCCATCTGGGGCCGAAGAGCCGCGGCGGGCCGACCTCTAGCATCCTGCTTTACGTGCAAGACGTCGACACCGCCTTCAACAAGGCGATCAACGCCGGTGCGACCCAGCAGCGAGCGCTCGAGAACCAGTTCTGGGGAGACCGCATGGGCACCCTGCAGGACCCGTTCGGGCACCAGTGGAGCCTGGCGAGCCACGTCGAGGAC
>DASURT010000033.1:0-4823 GCA_036375515.1 Sphingomicrobium sp. | reverse complement strand
TACGCTAGACTCACTCAGCGATCGTCAACGCCTCGATGCGGAGCGTGACAGAGCCGTCACCGGCATATTCCGGCTCACCGATCGGCACGATGTCGGCGACGATCTGGCCGGGGATCGAGAATTCGGCATCCTCCAGGCCCGAAATCAGGCGGCTCACCGCGCCGGCCGAATCCGGCGCGGCGATGCGCAGCGTGACGTGGTGGCGTTCGCCCAGGAAGGTCAGCGATTGCCAGTCGACGCTGCGCCACTCACTAAGTAAAATCCTATCTCTCGGCACGCCGGTGCGGACGATCAGCGCCCGCAGCAGGCCCGAAGCCGCGCTCGACAGGGCGATCTTCAGCATTGGACCGTCTCCAGATAGGCGCGAACCCGCTCGACGGTTCCGGGCCGCGGATCGCGGCCGTTTCTCAGATCGAACACGAACCGCGGGTCGCCCATCGCCTCCCGTCCAAAACGGGTCGGAGCCACGTCAGTTCGGCGAAGAAATCGTTCCACTTCTCTAAGCAAATGCACAGGCCATTCCTTATAGTCTTTCCCGACTCGGCTGCTCACTCCTTCCAATGCATTCCCTACTTGTCTAGGCAATTACCTATCATTAAAGGCGGATTAATGATGATCGACCCGCGTCTTGTGATCGAGCGCCTTTGCACCGAGCGCGGGGAGGACTTCGCCGGCCTTTCCCGGATGCTCGGGCGAAACCCCGCATATATTCAACAGTTTGTCCGGCGAGGCGTGCCGAAGCGGCTGAAGGAGGAGGAACGGCGCAAGCTCGCCCGCTACTTCGCCATTCCGGAAAGGCTGCTCGGCGGACCGTCCGAGGAATCCCACGGACCCAACGGCCTCCTCAGCGTGACCCGGCACCCGGTGACCGTCTCGGCGGGGCCCGGGGCGGTGGTGACCGAGGAACTGGGCAAGCCCTATTTCGCATTCGACGAAAGGTGGCTGAAGACGCTCACTCCGACGCCTCCCTCGAACCTGTCGATCGTCCGCGTGGAAGGCGATTCGATGTCTCCAACGCTCAATGCCGGCGATGAAATCCTGGTCGATCTCGGCGACCGCGCGGAGCGGCTTCGCGACGGGATCTATGTCCTTCGGATCGACGACTCGCTGGTGGTGAAGCGCCTCGCGCTCCATCCGATGGGGCGGCGGGTCACCGTCCAGTCGGACAATCCCGCCTATCCGGACTGGCCCGATTGCGGGATCGACGAGATCCATTGCATCGGCCGTGTGATCTGGGCGAGCCGCAAGGTCGTCTGAACGGTCAGACGGTCAGGTTTGGCGGCGGCGATCCATCAACCACACCAGCAGCGCGAGCGTGGCGCCGACTGCGGTGCCGATGAGCACGCCCTTCATCGGATTGTCGATCGCGAGGCCGGCGACGAACCCGCCGAGGATGCAAATGGTGAGGAAACATCCTCCGGCCCGGGTCGAACTTCCTCGCATCCGCGCGCCATGCCAGAGGCTCGCGGCCAACTCCACTCCCGTCAGGCATCAAATTCATGGTCAACGCCGTATTGACGACATTCGTCCGCACTCGCGAAACGGGCGCGCGGTTAATGGGAGGCCATGCGAAGCCCCTTCATCCATGGGCGCCGGGCGCTCGACGACGCATCCGACCTCATCGCGCGATTTGGCGATGACGCCGGCTTCGAAGCGGCCGTGCGCGCGGAGCGGAGCCGCGACGGCGGCAATGTCGCGCGCTTCTGTCACTGGCGCCAGATCGAACGGGTCATCGCCAGCCTGACGAGCGACGAGATCACCGGGACCGTTCATTAAATCATTGATTTAACGGCGCTGCTCGCGCGCCCGCCAATCGCGCGCCGGCAATTCGTTCGGACTGGCGCCGTTCAGGACTGCCGGTTAAGGCTGCGGCTCTAATGAGTGGGCGGGGTTCAATGGCGCGAAGCGCGGCGGCGCGGCTGCTGTGCGCGGTCGCCGTCCTGGCCCTTGCCGAAGCGCCCTCGTTTGCCCAGACGCCGCCGGCCCAGCCGCAGGACCCGGCCGAGCTCGACCCATCGGCCCCGCTCGACCCGATGCCCGACCTGGGCGTGGCCTGGCCCGACCTCAATGCCCCCGACCAGACGATCGCTCCCCTTCCCGAGCCTCCTGTCGAGCAGGAGAAGCAAGCTCCCTCGGGCAAACTCGCGGTCGCGCCGGCGTCCTCGGAGAGCTCGAGCGAGCGCGAATTTTCCGTCGTGATCGAGGGGCTGGGCGCGATCGGCACTTCCGAGGAGTTGCTGAAGGCGTTTCGCGAGCAGTCGGCGCTCGAAGAGGACCGGAAGGAACCGGCCAACGCCGCGCAGATCGATCGTCGCTCGCGGGCCGATGCCGACCTCCTCGCGGAATTGCTGCGCAGCCGGGGCTATTATGATTCGGTCGTCGAGCCGCGCACCGAGCAGGCCGGGGACATGCTCCGGGTCGTGCTCGACGCGGAGCCCGGGCAGCAGTACCGGTTCGCGTCGGTTACCCTGCCGGGCCTCGAGGCCGCCGGCACCGACGCGGCGAAGTTGCAGGATACCTTCGCGGTGAAGGCCGGGGATCCGGTCATTGCCCAGGATGTGATCGCCGGCGGGCTCGCACTCAGGACCGCGCTCGGCGAGCTGGGCTTCGCCAGCGCCCAGATCGGCGAGCAGGTCGTCGAGATCAATCATCAGACGCACCTTGCGACGCTGACTCTCCCGGTGAATCCGGGCCCGGTCGCCCGCTTCGGCACGATCCGGGTCAGCGGACAGCCGCCGTTCAGCGCGAGGCATCTCGCGACGATCGCGCGCTTCCGGCCGGGCGACCCGTTCAAGAGGTCCGAGGTCGACGACCTCCGCCGCGCCCTGATCAACACCAGCCTGGTTTCCATGGCGGACATCCACGTCATCCCGGTCGACGGGGGAAGGACGGTGGACCTGGCGGTGAGGCTCGAGCCGGCGCCGTCGCATACGATCGCCGGGGAGCTCGGCTATGGGACCGGCGAGGGCGCGCGCCTGGAGGCAAGCTGGACCGACCGCAATTTCTTCAATCCCGAAGGCGCCTTGACCCTTCGGGGAATTGTCGGAACCAGCGAACAGCTCGCCGGAGTCCAGTTCCGGCGGAGCAACTTCCTGCAACGCGACCAGGTCCTGAACCTTCAGGCGTCGGCCTCGCACAGGAAGTTCGAGGCCTATGAGGCGAGGACCGTCCAGCTGGCCGGCAATATCGAGCGGCAGAGCAACTTCATCTGGCAGAAGAAATGGACGTGGACGGCCGGGGCGGAGCTCCTCGCCACGGACGAGCGCGGGGTGTTCAACGCGACCGGAATCAAGGGCACGCGAACCTTCCTGATCGCCGCCCTGCCGGCAAGCCTCGGCTATGACGGAAGCGACAGCCTGCTCGACCCGACGCGCGGATTCCGCCTGAGCGGCCGGATCAGCCCGGAGATTTCCGCCCACGGCGGCGGCTTCGCGTATGCGCGCACCCAGATCGACGCGAGCGCCTATCATCCGGTGTCCGACCGGATCGTCGCCGCCGGCCGGGTGCGCGTCGGCACGATCTTCGGGGCGGGGCTGTTCGATATCGCCCCGTCGCGGCGCTTCTACTCGGGCGGCGGCGGCTCGGTTCGCGGCTATGGCTATCAGCGGCTCGGTCCGAAGGACATCGACGGGGACCCGATCGGCGGGCGGGGCCTGGCCGAATTCGCGCTCGAAGCCCGAATCCGCCTGAAGCAGTTCGGCGGGAACTTCGGGATCGTGCCGTTCTTCGACGGGGGCTCGCTCACCACCGAGGCGTGGCCCGATTTCAAGGACTGGCGTTTCGCGGTCGGTCTCGGCGCGCGCTATTATTCGAGCTTCGGCCCGATCCGCATCGATCTTGGAGTGCCGCTCAACCGTCAGCAGGGCGACGGCCCGGTCGCGGTGACCGTCTCCCTCGGCCAGGCCTTCTGACCGATGGCCGAAGTCGCACTTCCGGCCGAAGGCGAATCGATCCCGCCGCGAGTTCGGCGCTATTGGCTTCGCCGGCTCGCGAACGAGCTGTTCGCCCTGTTCGTGGCGCTTCTGCTGTTGCTGGCCGCCGGCCTGGTCCTGCTCGATACGGCGCCGGGGCACCGCTTCATCGTCGACCGGATCGGCAAGCTGGAGACCGCCTCGGGGCTTCGCATTCGGATCGGACGGATCGACGGGTCCGTTTTCGGCAAGTCGCAGCTCAGGAACGTTGCGGTTTCCGACAGCCGCGGAGTGTTCCTGACCTCGCCGAACATCAAGCTCGACTGGGCTCCCGGGGCCTGGCTCTACAATTCGCTCCACATCGACAGCCTGACCGCGGACCGGGTCACATTGATCCGTGCTCCAAAGCTCAAGCCATCGAAGAAGCGCGGGCCGATCCTGCCCGGCTTCGACATCCACATCGGGGAGCTTTCTATCCGCCGCCTCGAGATCGGACCGGCCGTGACCGGCCAGCCGAGGAGCGGCAGGGTCCGGGGCAAGGCCGACGTCCGCTCGGGCCGGGCGCTGGTCGAGCTGGCGGCGGTCATCAACAATGGCGGCGACCGGGTCGTGTTGCACCTCGACGCCGAGCCCGACCGCGACCGGTTCGACTTCGGCGCCCGGGTCATCTCGCCCGCGAACGGTCTCGTCCCGGCGCTGGTCGGAACGAAGCGGTCGATCGATCTTGCGATCAGTGGCGATGGTCGTTGGACCCGGTGGCGGGGCACGGCCGCGCTCGACCTTTCCGGCCGGCCGACCGCCCGGCTGGCGCTGGGCGTCGACAGCGGCCGCTACCGGCTCCAGGGACGATGGCGGCCCGCGCCGTTCCTCAAGGGCAAGCTCCAGCGGCTGACTTCTCCAATCGTGACCATT
>DASURT010000032.1:0-7976 GCA_036375515.1 Sphingomicrobium sp. | reverse complement strand
GCCGACGCGACGGCGTCGCAGTAGAGACGGATCGCGCGGCTCGCATCGTCATTGCCCGGGACGGGGAAGGCGATACCGGAGGGATCGCTGTTCGAATCGAGGACCGCGACGACCGGGATGCCGAGCACATTGGCTTCCTTGATCGCGAGCTCCTCCTTGTTGGTGTCGATCACGACCATGACGTCGGGAAGCCCGCCCATGTCGCGGATCCCGCCCAGGCTCTTCTCGAGCTTGTCGCGCTCGCGGGTAAGCTGGAGCACTTCCTTCTTGGTCAGGCCCGCCGTGTCGCCCGACAGCTGTTCCTCGAGGCTCTTGAGGCGCTTGATCGAATTGGAAATCGTCTTCCAGTTGGTGAGCATGCCGCCCAGCCAGCGGTGGTTGACGAAATGCTGGCCCGACGACTGCGCGGCCTCGGCGATCGCGTCCTGCGCCTGGCGCTTGGTGCCGACGAACAGCACCTTGCCACCGCGGGCGACGGTCTGCTGGACGAAGTCGAGCGCGCGCGCGAACAAGGGCACGGTCTGCGACAGGTCGATGATGTGGACGCCGTTGCGGTCGCCGAAAATGTACGGCTTCATCCGCGGATTCCAGCGATGGGTCTGGTGGCCGAAATGCGCTCCGGCCTCGAGCAATTGCTGCATCGTGACGACGGTCGTCGCCATTCTTCTTCTCCTTCCGGTTCTGCCTCGGCGGAGCCATGTCACCGGCCTTACGGCCGGCACCGGTCTGTCAGCTCCGCCTGTGGGATGGCGGGGCACGTAGCGGAAGGTGCCCCTGCTTTCAAGGGTTTGCGCCACTGGCGCGACGGTGCTTGACAAATAGAGAACAAATAGTGAACATTAGTCTTCGAAGGAGGACATGATGATCGCAGCCATGGGTACCCTCGCCTTCCTCGCCACCTTGTGGCTCCTGGCGGTCGTCGGTGCGGCCATTCTTGAGGAGAGCGGCGCGCAGATCGCGGCCGCCCTCAGGGGCCCGTCCTTCGAGACATGGACACCGGTCGCGCGATTCGCCCGCTCCGAACGCAGGCGCGGATCGCCGCGGGGACTTATGCGCGCCGAGCCGCGCTGGCGCGCCGCCGCGTGACTCGGGCATAGCCGGCGAGGCCGAACGGCATCATCAGCAAGTAGAGGCCGGCGAGGACGAGGAGGGTCAGCCAGGGCGCGACGATCAGCGCCGCGCCGCACAGGGCGATGCCCGCGAGCGCGAAAAGCCGCCAGTCGCGACGGATTCGGATGCTCGCCCAACTGTAGGTCGGAAGGCTGGAGATCATCAACGCGGCAATCATCAGGGTCCAGGGCATCACCAGCTGCCATTGGCGGAAGAGCTCGTTGCCGCTGATCAGCCAGAGGTAGATCGGGACGAAGGCGAGCCCTGCCCCCGCGGGAGCCGGAACACCGGTGTTGAAGCCCGCGGACTTGTGCGGTTGTTCGGCGGCATCGAGCCGCGCGTTGAACCGCGCCAGCCGGAGCGCGCAGCACACCGCGAGGGAGAGCGCGGCGATCCAGCCGAACCGCGGCGCATCCTGAAGCGACCACAGGAAGAGGATCAGCGCCGGCGCCGTGCCGAACGCGACATTGTCGCTCAGGGAGTCGAGCTCGGCGCCGAACTTGCTTTGCGCGCGCAGCAGCCTGGCGATCCGGCCGTCGACCCCGTCGAGGACGCCGGCGAGCACGACCGAGCCAAGCGCTTTCTCCCACTCCCCGCCGATCGCGAGGCTGACCCCGGTCAGCCCGAAGCACAAGGCCAGCGCGGTGATCGCGTTGGGGATCATCGCGCGGAAGGCGATTCCGCGCGGCCCTCGATCATCGTTCACTGACTGGTCCCGGTAAGCGCCGAATCGAGCCCGATCTCGCCCAGCACCGTCTCACCGGCGATCGCACGCTGGCCAGGCAGGACTTTCGGCCCCGTTCCGGCCGGAAGATAGACGTCGACCCGGCTCCCGAAGCGAATCAGCCCAACGCGCTGGCCGGCCTCGACCAGATCGCCTTCCTTGACGAAGGCCAGGATCCGCCGGGCGACCAGGCCTGCGATCTGCGTGAAGCCGATCATGACCCCGCCCGCGCCCTCGATCAGGAAATGCTGGCGCTCATTGTCCTCGCTCGCCTTGTCGAGGTCGGCGTTGATGAACTTGCCCGGCACATAGGAGACGCGCTTCACCCGACCGGAGATCGGCGCCCGGTTGATGTGCACGTCGAACACGCTCATGAAGATGGAGACGCGCGTGTACTCGCCGTCCCGCAGGGCGTCGGGCCCGCGAAGCTCCGGCGGCGGCGGCACCTTCGCGATCATCGTGATGAGGCCGTCGGCCGGAGCGACGATCAGCTTGTCGCCCCTCGGGGTGGTCCGGGCCGGGTCGCGGAAAAAGGCCGCCGTCCAGACCGTGATTCCGGCGAGGACCCAACCGAGGAAATGGCTGAGCAGGAAATAGACGACGAGCGTGATGAAGGCGGCGACAACGACATATTGGCGCCCCTCCGGATGGACGGAGGGAAAACGCCATTTGACGCTGGTGGCCGGGAGCGGGCTTTCTTTCTTGTCGAGCGCGGGCATCGCCGCTTCCTTAGTGTCGGGCCGACGCGCGCACAACGCCGCGGTTGCCTGGGGGCCGCGCCCATCCTAAGGCGCGCCCGAATTCCCGAAAATCGCAGGATTGCGCATGCCCAGAATCAAGGTGAAGAACCCCGTCGTCGAGCTCGACGGCGACGAGATGACGCGGATCATCTGGCAATGGATCCGCGAGCGGCTGATCCAGCCCTATCTCGACCTCGATCTCCTCTATTTCGACCTGTCGATCGAGAACCGCGACGCGACCGGCGACCAGGTCACGATCGATGCGGCCAATGCGATCAAGAAGCATGGCGTCGGGGTCAAATGCGCGACCATCACCCCGGATGAGGCGCGCGTCGCGGAGTTCGGCCTCAAGAAGATGTGGAAATCGCCCAACGGGACGATCCGCAACATCCTCGGCGGAGTCATCTTTCGCGAGCCGATCGTCATCGCCAACGTCCCGCGGCTGATCCCGGGCTGGACCGACCCGATCGTCGTCGGCCGTCACGCTTTCGCCGACCAGTACAAGGCGACCGACTTTCTAGTTCCGGGCCCCGGCAAGCTCACCATGAAATGGGCGGGCGAAAACGGCGAGGAGCTTGATTACGAAGTCTTCGACTTTCCGGGCTCGGGCGTCGCGATGGGCATGTACAATCTCGATGCCGCGATCCGCGACTTCGCCCACGCCTGCTTCAATTACAGCCTGGACCGCGGCTGGCCGCTCTACCTCTCCACGAAAAACACGATCCTCAAAGCCTATGACGGACGCTTCAAGGATATCTTCCAGGAGATTTACGATAGCGAATACAAGGCGAAGTTCGAGAAAGCTGGCATCGAATATCAGCATCGCCTGATCGACGACATGGTGGCGTCCGCGCTCAAGTGGAGCGGCAAGTTCGTCTGGGCCTGCAAGAATTACGACGGCGACGTTCAGTCGGACCAAGTCGCCCAGGGCTTCGGCTCGCTCGGCCTGATGACGTCGGTGCTGATGACGCCCGATGGGAAGACCGTCGAAGCCGAAGCGGCGCACGGCACCGTCACCCGCCACTACCGCATGCACGAGGCCGGCAAGGCGACCTCGACCAATCCGATCGCCTCGATCTTCGCCTGGACTGGCGGGCTCAAGTACCGCGGCAAGTTCGACGATACGCCCGATGTGGTGCGCTTCGCCGAGACTCTCGAGCGAGTCTGCGTCGAGACCGTCGAAGGCGGCCAGATGACCAAGGATCTCGCGATCCTCGTTGGTCCGGAGCAGCACTGGATGACAACCGAGCAATTCTTCGAAGCGATCGTGAAGAACCTCGACGCGGCGATGGCCGACTGGAGCGAACCCGCGGCGGCATGACGCCAAGTCCTCCCCGGAACGGGGAGGGGGACCACGAGCGTAGCGAAGTGGTGGAGGGGTCGACCCTCCGTCAGCCCTGACGGGCTGCCACCTCCCCGTTCCGGGGAGGATTGGACCCCCCGCTTTCGCGGGGGTGACGAATATTGCACAAGCGCCTCCATGGAGGGCCAATTCTCGACATCCGGTTTCAGCGACGCCCTGGTGATCCTGGGCGCGGCGGGGATCGTCATTCCCGCCTTCGCGCGGTTCCGGATTTCGCCGGTGATCGGGTTCATCATCGTCGGGATGATTGTCGGGCCCTACGGTCTCGGATCGCTCTCGGCCCAATATCCCTGGCTTCACTATGTGACGATCTCGGATTCGCACCGGATCGAGCCGTTCGCGGAGCTCGGAATCGTCCTTCTGCTGTTCTCGATCGGGCTCGAGCTGTCGTTCCGGAGACTGTGGGGAATGCGCCGGCTGGTGTTCGGGGCCGGCGCGGCCGAGTTGCTCGTTTGCGCCGTCATCATCGGTGGGGGCCTCTACCTCATGGGCGAGAGCACCGCGGGCGCGATCGGACTCGGGCTCGCCCTCGCCTTGTCGTCGACGGCGATCGTGATTCCCCTCGTCGGCACCCACAGCCCGGTCGGGCGGTCGGCGCTCGCCATGCTGCTGTTCGAGGATCTGGCGCTGGTGCCGATCGTCTTCCTGCTCGGCGCAATGGCCCCGCAGGCCGCTGGCGAGGGCGTCGGCTCGCTGCTCGGCACGATCCTCATCGGCGGGTTCACCGCGGTGGCGATGCTGTTCCTCGGACGGCTGCTTCTTCCTCGCCTCTTCGCCCAGGCGGCGCGGACCAAGAACCCGGAGCTGTTCCTGTCGGCCTGCCTCCTCGTCGTGATCGTCGCCAGCCTCGTAACCTCCGCGATCGGCTTTTCGGCCGTCCTCGGAGCGCTGATCGCCGGAATCGTGATCGCCGAGACCGAATATCGTGGCGAGGTGGAAGTGATCACCGCCCCGTTCCGCGGCCTCGGCCTCGGCATCTTCCTGATCACGGTCGGAATGAGCGTCGATGTCCGGGTCCTGCTGGCGGACTGGCAGAGCCTGTTCGGAGCGCTCTTGGCCGTGCTTGTGGTGAAGGCCGCCGTAACCGCCGCGCTGTTGCGGCTCGGCGGCTCCCGGACGGCGGTCGCGGCAGAAACCGGGGTGCTGATGGCTTCACCCTCCGAAACGACCCTCATCGTGCTCGCGTCCGCGTCGGCCGCGCAGCTGATCGCGCCGGAAACGGCGGCCTTCTGGCAGATCGTGACCGCCATCGGCCTCACCGTGACCCCGCTGCTGGCGAAGCTGGGCCGGTTCGCGGGTCGCCGCGCCGCGGGTCACGAACTCACCGACAAGATGGACGCTTCGCTCGACATGGCCGCGCCGGGTCAAGTCGTGATCCTCGGCTTCGGCCGGGTGGGCCAAATGGTCGCCGACCTGCTCGACGCTCACGGCAAGGACTATCTGGCGATCGACTCCGACGTCGACGGGGTCAGCGGCGCGCGAAGCGAAGGCTATGACGTCATCTTCGGCGACGTCGCCCATCCGGAGCTGCTCGGTCGACTCAAGGAGCGCGAGCCGAGCGCCTTCATCCTGACGATGGACAATCCGGTGCTCGTCAACCGCCTGGCGAGGCAGCTTCGCGAGATGTTCCCCGACCTGCCGATCGTCGCCCGGGCCCGCGATACGGCACACGCGGCCGAGCTCTACAAGGCCGGGGTCACCGATGCCGTGCCCGAGACACTGGAAGCGTCGCTGCAGCTGTCGGAGGCCGCTCTGGTCGATCTCGGCGTGCCGATGGGACCGGTGATCGCCTCGATCCACGAGAAGCGCGACCAGCTCAGGATGGAAATCAAGGTCGAAGCCGAACTGGAGGAGCAACCATCACTGGGCCGTCGGCGGCTGCGGGATTCGGTTTAGGCCGCGGGGAGGCCGCTATGCGGCGACCCTCTCCAGCGCGTCCCTGACAGCGTCGATCGCTTCTTTCGCCTTGGAGCCGTCGGGACCGCCGCCCTGCGCCATGTCGGGACGTCCGCCGCCGCCCTGTCCGCCGAGGGTCGCCACGGCGGCCTTGACCAGCTCGACCGCGTTGACCTGCTTGGCAAGATCGTCGGTGACTCCGACGGCAACGCTGGCGCGGCCCTCATTGACCGCGACGAGGGCGCCGACGCCCGAGCCCAGGCGCTTCTTCATTTCGTCAACGGCCGCCCGCAAGCCCTTGGGATCGAAGCCTTCCACGACCTGGCCGAGGAACTTGTGGCCGTTCACCTCTTCGGGAGCCGGACCTTCGGCCTTCGCGGCACCACCGCCCATCGCGAGCTGCTTCTTCGCGTCGGCGAGCTCGCGCTCGAGCCGCTTGCGCTCCTCGACAAGCGCGGTGATGCGCGCCGGGACCTCATCGGGCGAGCTTTTCAGCGTCGCCGCAGCCTCGCGGAGCTTCGCCTCGCGCTCGCTCAGCCAGTGACGCGCCGCCTCGCCGGTCAGGGCCTCGATCCGGCGGACGCCCGAGGACACCGCGCTCTCGCTAGTGATCTTGAGCAGCTGGATATCACCCAGCGCGCGGACGTGCGTGCCGCCGCACAGTTCGACCGAATAGTCATTCTCGTCGAGTTGGCCCATCGAGAGCACGCGGACCTCGTCGCCGTACTTCTCGCCGAACAACGCCATCGCGCCGGCTGAAATCGCCTCGTCCGGCGTCATGAGGCGGGTGGTCACCGGCTCGTTCGAGCGGATCTGCGCGTTCACCTCGGCCTCGACCGTCTCGATCTCCTCGCGAGTCATCGCCTTGGGATGCGAGAAGTCGAAACGGAAATAGTCCGGCGCGACCAGGCTCCCCTTCTGCGTCACGTGGGTGCCGAGATGCCGGCGCAACGCCGCATGGAGCAAATGCGTCGCGCTGTGGTTGGCCCGGACGCGGTTCCTGCGATCGGCGTCGACCCGTTGATGCAGCGTCTCGCCGACGGCGAGCTCGCCCTTCACGACCCTGGTGCGAAGCACGTGGAGCTTGCCGAGTGGCTTCGACGTGTCCTCAACCTCGCCTTCGAAGCCCTTGAGTGACGTCAGTTTCCCAGTGTCGCCGATCTGTCCGCCGCTCTCGCCGTAAAACGGCGTCTGGTTGAGCAGAATGTCGACCGTCCCGCCGATTTCCGCCTGCTCGGCGCGCTTCCCGTCCTTGACGATCGCCAGCACCATGCCCTCGCCCTCGTCGCCGGAATAGCCGGTGAACTCGGTGGCTCCATGTTCCTCGGCGAGGTCGAACCAGATGTCTTCGCTCGCCTTGGCCCCCGAGCCCTTCCAGGCAGCGCGCGCCTTGGCTTTCTGTGCCGCCATCGCGGTGTCGAACCCGGCACGGTCGACCTCCAGCCCACGGGCGCGCAGCGCATCCTCAGTCAAATCGTAAGGGAAACCATAGGTGTCGTAGAGCTTGAACGCCGTCTCGCCGGCGAGCGTGCCGCCCTGTGCAAGATCGGCCGTCGCCTCGTCGAGCAGCTTGAGCCCGGTCGCCAGCGTCTGGCGGAAACGTATTTCCTCCTGCTGCAACGTCGCCTCGATCAGCGGCTGGGCGCGGACCAGCTCCGGGAAGGCCGCGCCCATTTCCGCCACGAGCGCCGGCACGAGCCGGTACATCAGCGGCTCCTTGGCGCCGAGCAAATGCGCGTGCCGCATCGCGCGGCGCATGATCCGCCGAAGGACATAGCCCCTGCCCTCGTTGGCCGGCAGCACTCCGTCCGCGACCAGGAACCCGCTCGCGCGGAGGTGATCGGCGATCACCCGGTGGCTCGCCTGGTTCTCGCCCTCGGCCTTCGTGCGCGTCAGCTCCTCGCTCGCGTCGATCAGCGCCTTGAACGTGTCGGTGTCGTAATTGTCGTGGACGCCCTGGAGCACCGCCGCGATCCGCTCGAGGCCCATGCCGGTGTCGATGCTCTTCTTCGGCAGCTCGGAGACGATTTCGTTCGCGGCCTGCTCATACTGCATGAAGACGAGGTTCCAGATCTCGACGAACCGGTCGCCCTCCTCGTCCGGGCTTCCCGGCGGCCCTCCCGGGATATGCTCGCCATGGTCG
>DASURT010000031.1:0-3219 GCA_036375515.1 Sphingomicrobium sp. | reverse complement strand
GGGCGACCAGTTGATCGTCGCCGTGCTCGTGCCGACGGTAATGGTCTCAACACCGGGCGTGGCCCGTGAGTAGGTCACGGTGCCTGTGGCCGTGGTCGGGGTGCCGCTAAACGCCTGCGCCTCCGCTTTCTGCGGCGCGAGCGCCGCCCCCGCCAGCGCCGCCGACGCGCACGAGATCAGCAGCGTCGTTCGGCGGGTTCGGCTCGGATTCGACGCACGCGACCCAACGACGACTGCGGAGACCATCAGTATCTCCAGGGCCAGAGTCGCGTGGTGAGCGAAATCAGGAGGCGCGGCGCCGGCTGCTCGTTGAGCGGGCCGACCCGCGTGAGCGGAAGGGCGAGCGCGGTATCGAGGACGAACTGGTTGAAGTTGACCCGGGCCCCGACGCCGAGCGAGTTCAGGTGCTGCTTGCCCTCGACCTCGACGATCTTGTCGAGATTCTTCACGCGCGCGTGATCCCAGAACGCGTAAAGCTCGCCCGCCGGGCTTTTCGAATTCGGCTGGAGCCGGCTGCCGACGCGAATTTCGGCCTGCGTTCCGTACCCTCGGTCGCCGAGCAGCGCGCCCGGATCATAGCCGCGGCCGACAGTGAAGTTTCCGGCCGAGAATTCCTCGAAGCTGAACAGCGGCTTCCAGGCATATTGGGCGCGAGCGGCGAGCGCGAGCGTCAGCTTGGGAATGGGGCGGAACTCCCCGTAGCCGGTAAAGCGGACGACCCCGGCGGTGGCCCGGCCGTCGATCCGGCTCGGCGGGACGTCATTCGGGCCGAGGCACTCGGCCCCGGTCGGTCCGCACGGGTCGGTCGCGTCGAAGATGTCGAAGCCCTTGCGGAACTCGAGAAGCGACGAGGCGCGCCACAGCGGCTCGGCGAGCGACCGGCCCGGCGCGGTGAAGTCGCCGCCGACGCCTTCCCAGCCGAGCCGGGCGAAGCCGACGCGCATCCGGTCCCTCGTCAGGTCGAGGTTGTCGAGCTCGACGTCCTGGTTGATGATGTCCAGGCCGACCGAGCCGCGGACATTGCTGGTCTGCCGCCGGACGAACGGATAGCCGACCTCCAGCGTTGCGAGCAGGGTCCGCGCGTCGACGTCGGCGTCGTCCTCGAGCGTCGGCTTGGCCCAGGAATAAGTGAACAGGCCGGAGACGAAGAGCCCCTCCGGGCCGATCCGGAAATCGTGGCCCGCCTGGATCGTCTGCTGCTCTTCGAAATCGAGCGTGCTGAAGACCGAGAAATAGGTCCGGTCGCCAAGCCCGGTCAGGCCGAAGATCTGCCCCCTCAGCAACCCTCCCCAACGGCCGAGCTCGCGCGACCCGCCGTTTTGGATATTGAAATCGACATAGGCCGGGACGCGCTGGACCGTGACGTCGCCGATCACCTCGCCCGGAGCGGTCCCCGCGGGACGCAGGGTCAGCCGGACGCTGTAGCCCGGAAGGTCGCTCGCCAGCAGCAGGTAGCGCTCGGCATCGTAGCGATTGAAGACGGGCTGCTCGGTCAGCCGATTGAGGTAGCCGGCGATCGTGCGTTCGGCGCCGGTCGCGTCGCCGCGAACCTGCACCTTGGTCACATGCGCCATCAACACGCGGAAATGGACGATTCCGTCCTCGATCCGCTGCTCGGGCACCTGGACGGCCGCGATGTAGCCGGCGTCGCGAAGGATCGTCGCGGCCCGGTCGCGCACCTCGCACACGACCGATATCGGATGTTCCTGCCCGACCAGCGAGGCATAGGCGGGCGCCAGCTGGGCCGCCGTCATGCCTTGCAGCCCTTCGAACTGCACGTCGCGCAAGGTGAAGCGGATGCCCTTGAAATCCGGATTGTCGAGCGCACAGGGCGCGCGCTCGATTCCGCCTTCGACCTCGAGCCGCGGAGCGCGGATCTGAGGCGTCGGGACCTCCGGTCTCGTCACCTCCTCGCGCGTCGGCGGAAGGATCTGGGCCGCCGTCTGGGCCGCGGACACCGCGGGCCAGGCCATGAGAATCGATGAAACGAAAAGCTGCTTTGCGGTCCGCGCAAGCAAGCGTCGCCCATGCCGCCGTGCATTCGACATGCCGCCCCCTTCCCCTCGACTCGCGCTCGGCTGCGCGAAGTCGGGAGCGTTTAGAGCAGCTTAACCATAAGGCGGCAAGCGGGTTTTAACCCGCGTTAAACACTGCCGCACAACCTCCTGTCCGGGAACGGGATTCATGATTGTGAACAACGTTTAATCCGGCGGCCGGTAATCCCGTCACTCGACTTTTCGTAGGTCCCGCGAAATGACCGACCGGGAGATCGCGCGCGACGCGCTGACCAAGGTGCCGGCGGTCACCCTCGGTTTCTGGATCATCAAGATCCTCGCGACCACGCTCGGCGAAACCGGCGGCGACAGCGTGACCATGAGCTGGCTCGGGGAAACCACGCCCAACGCGATGCGGTCCGCGTGGCATTCCGGCTATCTGATCGGCACCGCGATGTTCGGGGTGCTGCTCGCCGTCCTGGTCTGGACTCAGGTCAGGGCGCGCCGGTTCAACCCGTGGCTCTATTGGGCGACGATCGCCGCCTCGACGACCGCCGGCACGACTCTCGCCGACTTCGCCGACCGCTCGCTCGGCATCGGTTACGCCGGCGGGTCGCTCCTTCTTCTCGCCTGCGCCCTGGCGTCGCTGTTCGCGTGGCACCGTTCGCTCGGAACGGTCGACGTCAACACCGTGACCGGTCCGCGCGAGGAGGTCTTTTACTGGATCACCATCACCTTTTCGCAAACTCTCGGAACCGCGCTCGGCGACTGGATCGCCGACGCGGGACTTGGTTACGGCGGCGGCGCGATCCTGTTCGGCGCGGCGCTCGCGCTGCTCGCGGTCCTCTATTTCGCCACGCGGACGAACCGCGTCCTGCTGTTCTGGGCGGCGTTCATCCTGACGCGTCCGCTCGGCGCGACGGTCGGCGATTTCCTCGACAAGCCGATCGGCCAGGGCGGGCTCGATTTAAGCCGCCCGGTCGCCGCGGCGGTTATCGCGGCCGTGATCGTCACGCTCGTGCTGCTGGTGCCGCAAAGAGCCGGGCGGCACCGGCGGTCCGCTCCATCGACCGCCTGACCACGGCTGTTTCTAACCTCGATCAACATTGGAAACTGTGGGTCAAAACAAGCGTTGCAGGCGGTGCAATCTCACAAGGAGAAATCGCATGCCGACAATGACGAAGAGCGGCGGGTCCAAGCGCGGGTTCGCGGCGATGGATCCCGC
>DASURT010000030.1:0-9892 GCA_036375515.1 Sphingomicrobium sp. | reverse complement strand
CGTCGCCAATTACCGCGCCGCGGCCGAGGTGGCCCGCGCCGCCGACAAGGCCAACGCCGGGCGCGTCGCCGCCGAGCAAAATGCGATCAACGAAAGGATCTCCGATGATTACGAAAAACGCCTTGCCGCTGCTCGCGCTGCTGGTGCCAATCTCAATGCTGGGGGCCTGCGCGTCGAAGCCCGAACGGCCGCGGCCGATCCCGGCCATGGCGGAGGCGCGCCAGTGCCCGGCCTGGCCGTCGCCACCGGCAGAGCTCATCAAGCCGCCGGTGAAGACCGACTTCCTGACGCGTTGATCGCCACCGAGCAGGCGATCCAGCTCGACGAACTGATCAAGTGGGTCAAGGCCCAGGCCGAGGTCGATCCGAACGAAAGTGGAAATTGAATCACGCGGAGACGCGGAGGCGGGGAGAAAGGAGGACGCGCGGCGCGACTTGCAGCCGTAGAGGCCGCATCCCACCTGACGCCTTATGGAACAATATCACGGAACCACGATCCTCGGGGTCAAGAAGGGCGGCAAGACCGTCATCGCGGGCGACGGCCAGGTCAGTCTCGGCAACACGGTGATCAAGCCCAACGCGAAGAAGGTCCGGCGGATCGGCGCCGATGGAAACGTGATCGGCGGCTTCGCCGGCGCGACCGCCGACGCCTTCACTTTGTTCGAGCGGCTGGAGAAGAAGCTCGAGCAATATAACGGCCAGCTGCTGCGCGCCTCGGTCGAGCTCGCCAAGGACTGGAGGACCGACAAGTACCTCCGCAATCTCGAAGCGCTGATGATCGTCGCCGACGCCGAGCAGATGCTGATCCTCACCGGCAACGGCGACGTGCTCGAGCCCGAGGCCAAGAACGACACGATTATCGCCGCGATCGGCTCGGGCGGCAATTATGCGCTGTCGGCCGCCCGGGCGCTTGCCGATTATGAGCAGGACCCCGAGGCGCTCGCCCGCCGGGCGATGCAGATCGCCGCGGAAGTCTGCGTCTTCACCAACGACCGGCTGACCATCGAGACGGTGGAAGGGTGAGGGCCAGCGCTTGAAGCGAACCGGCCCCAGTCCAATCTAACTTCACAATGACCTACCATTCCTCCATTCCCCAGAGCGGCGGGGGGCAGTCCGAAGTGCTGAAAGACAAGCTCACACCCAAGGCGATCGTCGCCGCGCTCGACGACCATATCGTCGGCCAGGACGACGCCAAGCGCGCCGTCGCCGTGGCGCTCAGGAACCGCTGGCGGCGGCAGCAGCTCAGCCCCGAGCTGCGCGACGAGGTGACGCCCAAGAACATCCTGATGATCGGGCCGACCGGGTGCGGCAAGACCGAGATCAGCCGGCGCCTCGCCAGGCTCGCCGACGCCCCGTTCGTGAAGGTCGAGGCGACCAAGTTCACCGAAGTGGGCTATGTCGGCCGCGACGTCGAGCAGATCGCCCGCGATCTCGTCGAGGAAGCGGTGCGCCTCGAGCGCGACCGGCGCCGGGCCAAGGTTCGCGCGTCCGCCGAGGACGCGGCGATGGAAAAATTGCTCGACGCGCTCACCGGCAAGGGTTCGAGCGAGGCCACCCGGCAGAGCTTCAAGCAGCGCTTCGCCGAGGGGAGCCTCGACCAGGCCGAGGTCGAGATCGAGGTCGACGAACAGCCGTCGCTTCCCTTCGAGATCCCGGGAATGGGCGCGCAGGTGTTCGACCTCCGGTCGATGATGGGCAAGCTCGCCGGCCAGCAGCCGCGCGCGCGTCGCAAGCTCAAGGTCCGCGACGCCTTCGATCGCCTGACCGACGAGGAGGCCGACAAGAGGATCGACCCCGACGACATCAACCGGGTGGCGCTCGCCGATGCGGAGGGGAACGGCATCGTCTTCCTCGACGAGATCGACAAGATCGCGGTTAGCGACGTCCGCGGCGGATCGGTCAGCCGGGAGGGCGTCCAGCGCGACCTTCTGCCGCTGATCGAGGGCACTACCGTCGCGACCAAGTACGGCCCCTTGAAGACCGACCATATCCTGTTCATCGCCTCGGGCGCGTTTCACATCGCCAAGCCCGCCGACCTGCTGCCCGAGCTTCAGGGACGCCTTCCGATCCGCGTCGAGCTGAAGGCGCTGACCCAGGAGGATTTCGTGCGGATCCTGTCTTCGACCCGCGCGAGCCTGACCGAGCAATATCAGGCGCTGCTCGGAACCGAGGGCGTGACGATCGAGTTCGCCGACGACGGGATCGAGGCGCTCGCGCGCATCGCCGCCGAGGTCAACGAGGCGGTCGAGAATATCGGTGCCCGGAGGCTCCAGACGGTGATGGAGAAATTGCTCGAGGACGTCAGCTTCGAGGCCGAAGACCGCACCGGCGAGAAGCTGGTGGTCGACGCGGCCTTCGTCGAGCAGCAACTGTCGAGCATCGCCCGCAACGCCGACCTCAGCCGCTACGTGCTGTAGCGGGCAGGGCTCCCGGGTCCATCGCCACCTCTTCCTTCGGCGGAAGCGGGCCTGCATCCTCGGCATTCTCGCGTGCAAGCAGCCGGCGATAGACGCCGCGAGCAACGAGCAGGATCACGGCAGCGGCGAAGCAGAACGACGCGTTGAGAATCCAAAAGCTGCTCGGGGTCATCTGTTCGTACAGGCTGCCCATGCGGCCGCTGATCAGGCTCGCCACCGAGATCGCGAGCGAATTGATCCCGACCAACGTGCCGCGCCATGTGGCGGGTGCTCGGGTGGCGAACAGCGCGAGCATCACCGGAGCAAACCATACCGCTCCGAAATTCGACAGGACGTGGAACATTACCGGCAGCAGGATGGGGCCGCGCCCCGCCGAGTTAGCCAGCATTGGGCCGGCGGCAAGCATCGCCACCGATAGTCCGAACAGCAAGAGCCCGAAGATGAGTTTGCCGAATTCGTCCGGCTCGCGACCCTTCTTCGCCATGCTCGCCCAGATCCACAGCGTGATCGGCGTGAAGACCGCGGGGGCAAGCCCGTCGAGCGACTGCAGCCATGGCACGGGTACCGCGAAGCTGCCGACGTTCATGTTGATGTGGTCGCGGACCCAGACGTTGTAGACGTTCCAGATTTGCGCTTGAGCGGTCCAGAACAGCACGCTGATCGGGAAGAGCAGGAAAAGCCCGAGCACGCGCCGCTTCTGGCCTGCGGTCAGCGGCTCGCGCGGTATGACGTCGCCGTCGTCACGGACGCGCTCGGCCGGCAGATGACGCGCGCCGGCAAGATAGATCAGGAGGCCGATCAGCATGCCGATGCCGGCAACCCCGAACCCGACGTGCCAGCCGTAGAAGGCGGCGACGGCACCGCTTACGATCGGAGCGATGAAGGCGCCGAAATTGACCGAGAAGTAATAATATTGGAACGCGTTGGTCTCGCGCGGGTCGCCGTCCGCATAGAGCGACTTGATCTGCGGCGAGAGATTGCCGCGAAGCATTCCCGCGCCGGTCATCAGGAACAGGAGCGCGAACAGGAAGGTGGCGTCGAACGCCATGAAGAAGTGGCCGAGCGTCATCATCACCGCACCCGCGCCCACGGCCAGCTTGCGGCCGGTGAACTTGTCGCCGATCCACCCGCCGAGCAGCGGGAGCCCGGTGACGAACGCGAGGTAGAAGCCGAAGGTCTGGGTCGCCAGCGCCACGTCGGTGAGCGGTCCGGTCATCGCCTCGACCGCATGGCGGTAAGCGCCAAATCCGATGATCGTGCTCACCCGCCCCGGATGGATGAGCAGGTCGCCGGTCATGTAGAGGACCAGCATCGCCTGCATGCCGTGGAAGGAAATTCGATCCCACAGCTCGGTGCCGGCGAGCACCCACAGCCCTTTCGGTTGGCCGAACCATTCGCGCTTGCGGATCGCCTCGCGCCCGGCTTCAACGGTCATTCGTAGTCCCCCCGTCGAAACTTGCATCTTTATCGAGGGCGAGCAACGGCGCTGACCGGGAGGGGGATCGTGTCCGTTTTCCGATACCGCCACACGAGCCCCTGCACGAACGGCGGCCACAGGCTTGTCCTGACCCCCGCGACGCGCAGCTGGCGCGCCGCCCAGTTGTTGCAGGTGTAAAGCGCGCTCGCCCTGCCGGCCGCTCCGTAGAAGGCGTCGCAGCAACCATAGCCAGGGTGTCGGATGAGGCGCGGGCGCCCGGTTGGGTCGAGCTCGAAGTCGGCGCGAATCGCGGCCCACAACCGGCGATACTCCGCCGGGCGCAGGCGGATCTCGCGGACTGCATAGCCCGGGTCCGAGACCCACTCGACGTGCATCACCCGCCGGCCGCCGGTCAGCGCCGACCAGATCGTGCGCGGCGTCAGATGCCACCATGTCGGGGTGTTCAGATAGACCCGCGCCTCGCCCGAGCCGAACGCCACCCAGCGGGCCCTCGGGTCGGCGGCCACGAAGTCGCTCCTGGGCACAAGCGGCGTCCAGTCGAGCCCCTGCGCCAGGGCCGGCATGATGATGTCGGCATGAATTCCGTTGTCGGCGATATAGATGGCGGTTCCGGCCTCGGGCTCGGTCCAGCCGCGATTGACCGGAACCAGGGACCCGATCAGCGCGGCGACCAGATAGGCGGCCGGAAGCGCCAGCAGGGCGCCGATCAGTCGCCCGATGGACCATCGCCGGGATTTTCGCCGCCCTCGAGCCACTTCGCCTCCCGCCGCACCTTGCCTCAATCGGAGCGCCTGCCTAGATGCGCCAGCCAGGTCGGGGCGTAGCGCAGCCTGGTAGCGCATCACACTGGGGGTGTGGAGGTCGCTGGTTCGAATCCAGTCGCCCCGACCATCATTCCCTCATTCGGAAAGTCTGCACTCTTCAATGACCAGCGAACCGATCCTGATGACGATGGTGCAGGCTGCGCCCGCCGGCGAATCCGGCGGAACGGCGCAGCTCGTGATGGGCATCCTCCCGTGGCTTCTGATCTTCGTGATCTTCTATGTGCTCATGATCCGTCCGCAACAGCGGCGGGTGAAGGAGCACCAGGCGACGATCTCGGCCGTAAAGAAGGGCGATGAAGTGATTACCGGCGGCGGAATTCGCGGGCGGGTGACCAGGGTGACCGACGATGAGGCGGAGGTGGAGATCGCGCAGGGCGTGAAGGTCCGTGTCGTCAAGTCGACCATCAGCGTCGTGCTGACCGGCACGTCGAAGCCTGCGAACGACTGAGAGGCTGACGCGTGCTCGAGTTTCCGCGCTGGAAAGTCTGGCTGATCGGGATCGTCATCGCCATTGGCGTGCTGCTCTCCATCCCAAGCCTGATTGCCGGATCGCCGCTCGCCGAGCGCTGGCCGTCCTGGCTTCCGCAATACAAGATCAGCCTCGGCCTCGACCTCGCCGGCGGCAGCCATCTGCTGCTCGAAGCGGACGCCCGCGATGCGCAGAAGCAGCGCCTGCAGGGGATGGAGGATTCGGTCTCGACCGAGCTTCGCCGGGCTCCACGCATCGACGTCGGCGATATCTCGACCTCTGGCGGCAGGCTTTCCTTCCTGGTTCGCGACCCGACTCAGGTCGATGCCGCCGTCGAGCGGATGCGGAACCTGACCCGGCCGGTTGCGCTCACCGGGAACCGGGATTGGGACGTGCAAGTGGTCGATTCGACCCGCATCGTCCTCACCCCGACCGCGAGCGGCTCCGCCAAGGCCCTGAGCGACGCGATGGGCGTCGCGCGCGACGTCGTGCGGCGCCGGATCGATCCGGGCGGCACCAAGGAAATCACCGTCGTGACCGAAGGCGGCAACCGGATCCTCGTCCAGGTCCCGGGGGTCGAGGACCCCGAGGCGCTGAAGAAGCTCATCGGCCAGACGGCGCGGCTCGAGTTCAAGCTGGTCGACCTCAGCGCCGATCAGGCAGCCGTCCAGCAGGGCCGTGCGCCTCCCGGCAGCCAGGTGCTCCCGATGGCCGACGGCACCGGCTTCGTCGCGGTCAAGCGGCGGGTCATGGTGTCGGGCGATCAGATCGTGAAAGCCCAGCAGAGCTTCGACCAGGACGGCCGCCCGGTCGTCGCGATCGGCTTCAACACGGCCGGCGCCCGGCGCTTCGGCCGAGTGACTCAGGAGAACGTCAACAAGCCCTTCGCGATCATTCTCGACGACAAGGTCCTCTCCGCGCCGAACATCAACGAGCCGATCCTCGGCGGCCAGGCGCAGATCAGCGGCAACTTCACGGTGCAGAGCGCGAACGATCTCGCGATCAGCCTCGCGTCGGGCAAGCTGCCGGTGAAGCTGAACGTGATCGAGGAGCGTACGGTCGGCCCGGATCTCGGCAAGGATTCGATCCACAAGGGCGTCGTCGCGAGCGTCGTCGGAACGCTGGGCGTGATCGTCTTCATGCTCGTCACCTACGGCCGCTTCGGGGTCTATGCGAACATCGCGCTGCTCGTGAACGCCTTCCTGATCCTCGGCATCATGGCGATGTTCAACGCGACGCTGACGCTTCCGGGGATCGCGGGCTTCATCCTGACCATCGGCGCGGCGGTCGACGCCAACGTGCTCATCAACGAGCGCATTCGCGAAGAGGTCAGGCGAGGGCGGCGGCTACTCGACGCGGTCGACACAGGCTACCGCGAGGCGATGCGCGCGATCTTCGACGCGAACGTCACGCACGTCATTTCGGCCGGGATCATGGCCTATTTCGGCTCGGGACCGGTGCGCGGCTTTGCCGTCGTCCTCCTGATCGGTGTCGTCACCTCGGTCTTCACCGCGGTCTATTTCACCCGGATGCTGGTCGCACTGTGGATCAAGCGCACGCGTCCGCGGGTGCTCCCCATCTAAGGTAATCCGAGATGAAGCTCCTCAAGCTCGTTCCCGACCACACGAACATCGACTTCATGCGCTGGCGCAACGTCGCGATGATCGTTTCGACGATCATGACCATCGCTTCGCTGGCGTTCACCGCCTATCGCGGCCTCAACCTCGGGGTCGACTTCGTCGGCGGCCAGCTGATCCGCGCGACCTTTCCGCAGGCTGTGGACGCCGAGCAACTGAGGGGCCGCGTCGACGGTCTCGATCTTGGCGAGTCCAGCATTCAGGAGTTTGGCGGTCCGCGGACGTTCCAGATTCGCCTTCCCAAGCCGGAAGGAAGCGACGCCGCCGCCAATGTCGCCGCCGTGCGCGTGCAAAAGATGATCGAGACAAATTATCCCGGGGCGCGGATCGACGCGGTCGAGAGCGTTTCCGGCAAGGTCAGCGAGGAGCTCGCCCAGGACGGAGCGATGGCGATCGTGCTCGCGATGATCGGAATCTCCATCTACATCTGGTTCCGCTTCGAATGGCAATTCGGTGTCGGAGCGCTGGTGACCATAGCCCACGACGTCTCCATGACCCTCGGCTTCTTCGCCTTCACGCGAATGCAGGTGGACCTCAACGTGGTCGCCGCCTTCCTGACGGTGGTCGGCTATTCGCTCAACGATACAGTCGTCATCTACGACCGGATTCGCGAGAACCTGCGCAAATATCGCAAGATGGCGATCCTCCCGTTGATTAACTTGTCGCTCAACGAGACCCTCGCCCGGACCGTGGTCACCTCGATCTCCGTGCTGATCGCGCTCGGAGTGCTGATGCTGATCGGGCCGGAGGTGATCTTCGGCCTGGCCATCGCGATCTTTCTCGGCGTCGTGGTCGGCACTTATTCTTCGATCTACGTCTCTGCCCCGGCGCTGGTCTGGCTGGGCGTCACTCCGCATAGCTTCGTCAGGACGGACGACAAGGACGAGCCCGAGGCGCAGCCCGCCTGATCCGTTCAGCAAGCGCCAAGGATTTTGACGCAATGCCGCGCTTGGCCTGCCCTGGAGCCCGCGCTAATGAGGTACCCATGCTGAAGCTTTCCCGTTCCGTCGTTCTGCTCCTGGCCTGCGCCGCCGTCGTTCCGCTGGCGGGCTGCGCCACGGGGCGCAATACCAAGGCGGACACGGCCTATGTCGCCCGCGACGTGAAT
The DNA here is from genome assembly GCA_036375515.1 of Sphingomicrobium sp. Classification (GTDB taxonomy): domain Bacteria; phylum Pseudomonadota; class Alphaproteobacteria; order Sphingomonadales; family Sphingomonadaceae; genus Sphingomicrobium. Next base: position 2,000 of record DASURT010000030.1, on the reverse strand, counting down.
TCGCTCTATTTGTCGGCCAAGCTCGCTCTGGATCGCGGCAATTATGAGGGCGCCGCCAAGCTGTTCGACGAGGTCGAGCGCCAGCACCCTTATTCGATCTGGGCCCGCCGGGCGCAGCTGATGAGCTCGTTCAGCTATTATCTCGCTCAGAAATACCCCGAAGCGATCAGCGCGGCGCAGCGCTTCGTCACCATCCACCCGGGCAACACAGAGGCGCCTTACGCCCATTATCTGATCGCGATGAGCTATTATCAGCAGATCGAGGACGTCTCCCGCGACCAGGCCAGCACACAGCAGGCCTCGCAGGCGTTCGGCGAGCTCATCCGCCGTTATCCCGAGAGCCGCTACGCCTCGGACGCGCGCCTGAAGCTCGACCTGATCCAGGACCATCTCGCCGGCAAGGAGATGGAGATCGGCCGCTTCTACCAGAGGTCGGGCAATTGGCTGGCGGCGAGCCTTCGGTTCCGCGAGGTCGTCGACAAATACCAGACGACGAGCCACACGCCCGAAGCGCTCGAGCGCCTCGTTGAGACCTACCTCGCTCTCGGAGTTCCCGAGGAAGCACGCAAAATGGCGGCGATCCTCGGGAAGAACTATCCGGACACTTATTGGTACCGCCAGTCGCTCAGATTGCTGCTGGAGCATTATCCGGGCGCAACACCGGTCAAGGCCGCTGCCGCGGCGCCCGCCCAGGGCCAGTGATCCGCTAGCGAGGTGCTGAGGCAGCTCGCCATTCACAATATCGTGCTGGTCGACCGGCTCGAGCTCGAGTTCGAGCCGGGCCTCGGAGTGCTGACCGGCGAAACCGGAGCGGGCAAGTCGATCCTGCTCGATGCGCTGGGCCTCGCGCTCGGCTCGCGCGGCGATGCCGGGCTGGTGCGGAGCGGGCAGGAGAGTGCCGTCGTTTCCGCCGAGATCGAGTTGCCCTCCGGCCATCCCGCGCTCGCGATCATCGACGAGCAAGGCCTCGAGGTCGGGCGCGGCGAGCCTCTGATCGTCCGCCGCACGCTCAGGGGCGACGGCGGGAGCCGCGCCTTCATCGCCGGCAGCGCCGTTCCCGCCGGCTTGCTGCGCGACATCGGCGCATTGTCGGTCGAGGTCCACGGCCAGCACGACGATCGCGGACTGCTCAACCCCAGGGGCCATCGGGCCTTGCTCGACGCATTCGGCAGGATCGGCACGAGCGCGACCGAGAAGGCCTGGGCCGACGTAACGCGGATCGAGTCCGCGCTTGCCGAGGCGCGCGCCGCCGCGGCGACCGCGGAGCGCGACCGCGAATGGCTTGAACATGCGTGCGGAGAGATCGAGGCACTGGCGCCCGAAGAAGGAGAGGAGACACGCCTCTCCGAGGAGCGCGCGGCGATGCAGGCCGGGCTGAAGGTGGGGGAATCGCTGACCGGTCTCGACGAGCTTCTCGGCGGTTCGGAGGGCGCGCTGGCGCTGCTCCGGCAGGCGGCCAGGCGGATCGAGCGGGGCGCCGCCGACCATCCGTTGCTCGGTGAAGCGCTGGCGTCGCTCGATCGCGCGGTGATCGAGGCGAGCGAGGCCGAGGACAGGATCGCCCGCGCGGTGGACGCGCTCGCGTTCGACCCCGAGCGGCTCGAACGGGTCGAGGCGCGGTTGTTCGACATTCGCGCGCTCGCCCGCAAGCATCGCGTCGAGCCGGACGCGCTGGCCGCGCTCGGTCGGCAGATGCGCGGGCAGCTCGCCGCGATCGAAGCCGGGACGGAGCGGATCGCGGAGCTGGACCGCGACCTCGCCGCCGCCCGTGCGGCCTATTCGGCGACGGCGGAGGAGCTCAGCAGGGACCGCCACGGCACCGCGACGCGTCTCGATGCCGCGGTCGTGGCCGAGCTTCATCCCCTGAAGCTCGATGCGGCAAGATTCCGCACCGCCGTCGCTGCTGCCGAACCCGGCCCGTCCGGCACCGACCGGATCGAGTTTGAAGTGTCGACCAACCCCGGCGCTCCGTTCGGACCGTTGACCCGGATCGCGTCGGG
>DASURT010000029.1:0-3792 GCA_036375515.1 Sphingomicrobium sp. | reverse complement strand
ACGCTGCACAACAGCGCGATGATCATCACCGGGGCGCTGGTCGGAAGCTCGGGCGCGATCCTCAGCTACATCATGTGCCGGGCGATGAACCGCAGCTTCATTTCGGTGATTTCCGGCGGCTTCGGCGGCGAGGCGGTCGCGGGTGGCGCCGCGGCGGTAATCGACCGGCCCTACAAGCGCGGCTCGGCCGAGGACGCCGCCTTCCTGATGAAGCAAGCCGAGCAGGTGATCATCGTTCCCGGCTACGGAATGGCGGTCGCCCAGGCGCAGCATGCGGTTCGCGAAATGGCCGACCTGCTCAAGAAGGAGGGCGTCCGTGTCAAATATGCGATCCACCCGGTTGCGGGGCGCATGCCCGGGCACATGAACGTGCTGCTGGCCGAGGCCAACGTCCCCTATGACGAGGTGTTCGAGCTCGAGAACATCAACAGCGAGTTCGCCCAGACCGACATCGCCTATGTGATCGGCGCCAACGACGTCACCAATCCCGCGGCCAAGACCGACAAGGGATCGCCGATCTACGGAATGCCGGTGCTCGACGTGGAAAAAGCGCGGACGGTGCTGTTCGTGAAGCGCTCGATGGGCGGAGTCGGCTATGCCGGCATCGACAACGAATTGTTCTATCGCGACAACACGATGATGCTCCTGGGCGACGCCAAGAAGATGACCGAGGAGATCGTAAAAGCCCTGGGCTGATTCATTTCCTGTAAAACCAGGCGTTTACCGCTTGCCGGATCGAGCAAGTTGACGGACAACCAGGCACGGGCGGTCGATTCTGCCGCCCGATGCCGAAATCATCGATCTGGGGGTAAGGGCACCAGGGTGCGCAAGCTGGGTATCGTCGGGGGGACAAGCTGGTCCTCCACCGCGCTCTACTACGATCATATCAATCGCGGCATCGCGCAGCGGCTCGGCGGCCTGCACAGCGCGACCCTGGTGATCGAGAGCCTCGACCTCGCGCCTTACGCCGCGATGGAGCTGTCGGGCGACTGGGACGGCGTCGCGAAGGTCACGATCGATGCCGCGAAACGGCTCCAGATCAGCGGCGCCCAGGGCATCATCATCACTTCGAACACCGGCCACAAGGTCTATGACGCGGTCGCGGCCAACGTCGGTTTGCCGATGCCGCACATCGGCGATGCGATCGCCGAGAAGCTCGCCGCGGACGGGCGGACACGTGTTGCTTTGCTCGGGACCCGCTTCACGATGACCGAGCCGCATGTGCGCGGCCGGCTGGAGTCGCGCGGGATCAGCCTCGTACCGATCGACCAGGGCTGGATTGACGAGGTCGATCGGATCATCTTCGAGGAGCTCGCCGCCGGGCGCGTCGTCCGCGATAGCCAGCGGAAGCTCAAGACTCTGATCACCGAGCTGGGGAAGCAGAAAGTGCAGGCGGTCGTTCTCGGCTGCACTGAACTTGTGTTGGCGGTGGACGTCCGGGCGAACGTGCTTCCGGTCTATGACACGACGGCGGTTCACGCCCGTGCGGCGGTCGACTGGATGCTCGCCGAGGAGGAAGAGGCGCGCGCGGCGGCGTAATCGTCATCCCGGACTTGACCCGGGACCCGCCTTTCTTCGCTGCCTTCAAGGCAGGCAGACCCCGGCTCAAGGCCGGGGTGACGGACAGGGGCATTGATCCTATCTCGGCGACGTGAGCAAAGCCGACCGTCCCGACCATCCGCGAGCCGCCGAGCGCTTCAACGAGGAGCAGGCGACCTATGCCGTGCGCGGGGTGGATCAGCCGGACATCGAGAAAGGCGTCGCCGCGATCCGGGAGGTGTGGAAGACGCTTCCGGCCCGGCCGGGCGTCTATCGGATGCAGGACGCGCGTGGCGACGTGTTGTACGTCGGCAAGGCGCGCGCCCTCAAGAGCCGGGTAACCAACTACACGCAGGTCGCCCGCCTGCCGAAACGGCTGCAGCGGATGGTCGCCCAGACCCGCTCGATGACCATCGTGACGACCCGCACCGAGGCCGAGGCGCTGCTGCTCGAGGCGCAGCTGATCAAGCGCTTCCGCCCGGCGTACAACGTGCTGCTCCGCGACGACAAAAGCTTCCCCTTCATCCTGCTGCGCGAGGATCATGCCTTCCCGCGCATCCAGAAGCACCGCGGCGCGCGGCGCATCAAAGGCCAATATTACGGGCCGTTCGCGAGCGCCGGATCGGTCACCCGTACTCTTAATGCGCTTCAGAAGCTCTTCCTGCTAAGAAGCTGTTCGGACAACTATTTTGAAACCCGTTCGCGACCGTGCCTGTTGTTCCAGATCAAGCGCTGTTCGGCGCCATGCGTCGGCCGCATCAGTGAGCAGGATTATGGCGAGCTGGTCGATGACGCCAAGTCGTTCCTCGTCGGCAAGTCGACCAACGTGCAGGCGCGATTGTCGAAGCTGATGGCGGGGGCCGCCGAGCGGCAGGACTATGAACTCGCCGCCGTCTATCGCGACCGGCTGCGCGCCCTGACCTACATCCAGGGCAGCCAGACGGTCCACGCCGAAGGGCTGGGGGATGCCGACGTGTTCGCCATGGCGTCGAAGGCGGGAAGCGTCAGCATCCAGGCCTTCTTCATCCGCGGCGGGCAGAACTGGGGCCACCGCGCCTTCTTCCCGGCGCATACCAGCGACATTCCCGAAGCCGAAGTCTTGTCGAGCTTCCTCGTCCAATTCTACGAGGACATGCCCCCGCCCAAGCGAATCCTCGTCGATCGGGAACTTGGCGATCGCGAGCTGTTGGAAGAGGCACTGGCGGAGCGGGCGGGGCGAAGGGTCGGGATCGAGCAGCCGCGGCGGGGCGCCCGGTGCAAGCTGATCGAGCAGGCTCGCCGCAATGCCGAGGAAGCGCTCGACCGCCGGCTCGCTGAGACCACGACGCAGGGCAAGATCCTGCGCGAGCTGGCCGACACGTTCGAGCTTGCCGACGTTCCCCGGCGCATCGAGGTTTATGACAACAGCCACATCATGGGCACGAACGCGACCGGCGCGATGATCGTCGCGGGACCGGAGGGCTTCCGCAAGAACGGCTATCGCAAGTTCAACATCAAGCGGCCGGAAACCCAGCCGGGCGACGATTTCGCGATGATGCGCGAAGTCCTCGAACGGCGGTTCGCCCGGCTCGAGAAGGAGGATCCGGACCGCCAGGGCGGCGAATGGCCGGACCTGCTGCTGATCGACGGCGGAAAAGGTCAGTTGTCGACGGTCTGCGAGGTGATGGAGGACATGGGCGTGCACGACGTGCCCGTGGTCGCGGTTTCGAAGGGCCCCGACCGCAACGCCGGCCGCGAGACGTTCCATCTTCCGGGAGGTCGGGAGCTCACCTTGCCGCCCAATTCGGCCCTGCTGTTCTATCTGCAACGCCTGCGCGACGAGGCGCATCGCTTCGCCATCGGCACGCACCGGGCGAAGCGAGCGAAGAGCCTGACCACCTCAACCCTCGATGAGGTTCCGGGGATCGGGCCGAACCGCAAGCGCGCGTTGCTGATGCACTTCGGGACGGCGCGGGCCGTCAAAGGCGCGGCGCTCGAGGACCTCGAGAAGGCGCCGGGAATCAGCCGGACGATGGCCCAGCAGCTCTATGATTATTACCACCCGCGCGGATGAGGATCGAGACCAAGGCCATCGTCTGCGCGCTTCGCTCCCACGGCGAGCACGGTGCGGTGGTCCGGCTGATGACTCCCGAGCATGGGCTGCAGGCGGCCTACGTGCGGGGAGCTCGCGGCCGCCGAATGCGTCCCGTGCTCATCCCGGGGAATGTGACTCAGGCCCGGCTCGCCGCCCGCACCGAAACGCAGCTGCCCCAG
>DASURT010000028.1:0-4323 GCA_036375515.1 Sphingomicrobium sp. | reverse complement strand
GAGCAACGCGGAGATCGCTGCGGGAATCGCGCTCGTCCTGGTCGGGATGCTCGGCGCTTCGGCGGCCAACGTCCTTCAGGCGCGGCCCGAGGTGCGTCACTTTCCGTTGTTTTCGCTGCTCGCCTGGTCGATGGCGACGGGGGCAATGATGGACGGGCTTCTCGCCTTGATCTTCACGGGTCCGCCGACCTTCGATCCGCGACCCGGCTATTGGATCGGGCTGCTCTACCTCGCCCTTGCGGCGTCGGTGCTGACCTTCAGCCTCTATTATCCCGTCGTCCGCAAGATCGGCCCGGCGAACGCCGCTTATTCGAGCGTCCTCGTGCCGATCATCGCCCTGGGTTTTTCGACCTGGCTCGAGGATTATCGCTGGACGACGCTGACGGTCGCCGGCGCCGTTCTGGCGCTCGGCGGGATGCTCGGCGCGCTCAGCCGCAGCCGCTCCTCGGTCCCGGCTCCGGACGCCGCCTGAACCAATTCCGGTTCAGGGAATCAAGCACGAGGACCAGGCAACCGAATCTTAAAGCCGGGAGCTGACAATCGGGCGCATGATTCCGATGCGCACGAGCAGTATTTTCAAGAGCCGCTGGATGGCCCTGATCTGGGCCGCCGGCGTGATCTGGGTGGCCTATGACGTGGCGGACTCGGCCCCGAAGGAGCCCACCGCCAACAAGGCTGTGGAGCAGCCGACCGATGTCACGGGCTCACCGATCTCGCCGGACGATGAGAAGAAGTTCGAGCAGATCATCAACGGACTCTAGGCTCGATTCTTCCATTCGATCCGTTCGATGTGCCAGCGCCGCTGCTCCTCGGTCGAACCCGGCACGTCGTTCACCCGGCGGAGGATGACGTCGGCGGGCCGCCGGAAGCCGGCGCCGTAGAAGACGACCGGCACGGTGATGTAGATCGAGCCCGCGGCGCCCTCCATGTCCCCAAGCTCCCCGATTTCCAGGTGCACGTCGGAATGACGCCTGAGAGACGAGGTAAATTCGGTGGCTGCCGTTGAATCGCCCCACAGCTTCTCGGCATCGCTCCATCGCTTCTGCTCGATGAGCGCGCCATAATGTTGCACGACCTGACCCGCCGCCTCGGCACTCTTCGGATCGATCGGCCCCTTGGGCTCGGCAAGCGGCGTGCGGGCGTCCGGCCCGGTCCCGGGAGGAGGAACCGGGGGAACAGCTTCATCCTGGGCCGCATTGGCCGGCTGCGCGGCGTTGGCGTCCGTTTGCCGTTCGGGGCCGCAGCCGAAAAGCGCGAGGATTCCGATCGAGATCGCCGTTGTTCGAAGCCGCATGCTCGCTCCCTTCGCTCGGAACCGCGCACGGCGCGGTTCGTTCGTTTCGCCGCGATAACAGGTCAAGTGAGGGAGAGTTTCCATGGCCGATGACAACGACACGGAGCGAGAACACACGACCGTGGTCGAGACCGGCGGCGGTGGAGGCGGTGGTGGGGTCCTTGCCGTCGTCCTGTTGATCATCGTCGTGCTGGTGTTGCTGTTTCTCTTCCGCGGCCAGCTCGGCTTCGGCGGAGACAAGACGGAGATCAAGGTTCCGGACAAGATCGACGTCAACGTCAACCAGAATTGACGCCGTTCGCATTCGGAGCGGGCGGGTTGCGAGTCCCTGCCTGCCCACGGGCGCGGTTCCTGCCATGGGAGCCGCGCCCGTTTGAGTTTGTGACGCGCACCGACTAACCGGCGCGAATGACCGACGCGCTTCTCTACATGACCGGCTTTGGCGGCCACTTCGAAAGCGAGGCCGTCGAAGGGGCTTTGCCCAAGGGTCGCAACTCACCGCAGCGCCCCGCCTACGGTCTCTATGCCGAGCAGCTCTCGGGGAGCGCCTTCACCGCGCCCCGTCACGAGAACCGGCGCAGCTGGCTCTACCGGATGCGGCCGACCGCGGACCACCGGCCCTTCCGGCGCTACGACGGCGCGCCCTTGTTCGCGCCCGGTACCGTCGAGGAACCGCTCGCGCCCAACCGGCTGCGCTGGGATCCGCCCAGGGATTTGCCCGAGGGCAAGGACTTCGTCGACGGCATGGTCACCATGCTCGCCAATCGCGAGCCGGCCGACCTCGAAGGCGTCGCCGTCCATCTGTATCGGGCGAGCAGGTCGATGGAGGGTCGGGTCTTCGTCGATGCCGACGGCGAGTTGCTCATCGTTCCCCAGTCCGGAACGCTCCGCTTGCTCACCGAATTCGGCCGGCTTGACGTCGCGCCCGGGACGGTCGCCGCCGTGCCTCGCGGGGTGAAGTTCCGGGTCCAGGTCGATGGCGAGAGCCGCGGCTATGTGGCCGAGAATCACGGCCTTCCGTTTCGCCTCCCGGAGCTGGGGCCGATCGGCTCCAACGGCCTCGCCAATCCGCGCGATTTCGAAACGCCGGTCGCCTGGTTCGAGGACCGGGACGAGACGACCGAAGTCGTCCAGAAATCGCTTGGCACCTTGTGGACCACGACGCTCGACCATTCGCCGCTCGACGTGGTCGCCTGGCATGGCAATTACGCGCCCTGGCGGTACGACCTCTCGCACTTCAATGCGATCGGCACGGTCAGCTTCGACCACCCGGATCCGTCGATCTTCACCGTGCTGACCAGCCCCAGCAATGTTCCGGGCCGGGCCAACGCCGATTTCGTCATCTTCCCGCCGCGCTGGATGGTCGGCGAGGACACGTTCCGCCCGCCCTGGTTCCACCGCAACGTGATGAGCGAGGCGATGGGTCTGATCCACGGCGCCTACGACGCCAAGGCCGAAGGGTTCGCGCCGGGCGGCCTCAGCCTGCACAATCTGATGAGCGGGCACGGCCCCGACGTCGATAGCTGGCGCGCGGCGAGCAACGCCGAACTGAAGCCGGTCAAGATCGAGGGAACGATGGCCTTCATGGTCGAGACCTGCTGGCCCTATCGGCCGACGCCTTACGCGTTCGAACGCGCGCAGCCGGATTATGACGAGGCCTGGGCCGGATTTCCCAAGGCCAGGCTGCCGTGAGCAGCGATCCGGCACCGGCCAGCTGGGTCGCGACCGCCGCGGGCAGCGATTTCCCGATCGAGAACCTGCCGCTGGGCATCTTTTCGGTCGGCCAGCGCCGCCGCCACGCGGGCGTCGCGATCGGCGACTATGTGCTCGATCTCGCGGCGATTGCCGATTTGCTCGATGAGGACTGGCGCGAGGACCTGTCGCAGCCGGTGCTCAACGGCTGGCTCGCGCGCGGGCCCGGGGCTCAGCGCGACCTTCGGCTTCGGCTGTCGGAGCTGTTGAGCGACGAACGGTATCGCGACGATGTCGAGCCGCAGCTCATCGGTCAGACCGAGGCGCGAATGCACGTCCCGTGCCTGATCGGGGATTACACCGACTTCTACGTCGGCATTCACCACGCCACCAACGTCGGCAAGCAGTTCCGCCCCGACAACCCGCTGCTCCCCAACTACAAATATGTGCCGATCGGCTACCACGGCCGGGCAAGCTCGGTGAGGACGTCGGGCGAACCGGTAATCCGCCCGAACGGTCAACGGAAGGCACCCGACGCCGAGGCACCCGAATATGGCCCCAGCCGGCGGCTCGATTACGAGCTGGAGCTTGGAATCTGGGTCGGGCAGGGCAACGATCTCGGCTCGCCGATCCCGATCGGCCAGGCCGACGAGCATATCGCCGGCTACTCGCTGCTGAACGACTGGTCGGCGCGCGATCTCCAGGCGTGGGAGTATCAGCCGCTCGGGCCGTTCCTCGCCAAGAACTTTCTGACCAGCGTGTCGCCCTGGATCGTGAGCCCCGAGGCGCTGGCGCCATTTCGCGGGGCCATGCCGCAACGGCCGGCGGGCGATCCGGAGCCGTTGCCCTATCTCGACGACCCGGCGGATCGCACGAGCGGCGCGCTCGCCATCCAGCTCGAAGCCACGCTTTCGACCGAGCGAATGCGCCAGGCGGGCCTTGCTCCGCACGTCCTGTCGCGCGGCTCGGCCGATGCGGCGATGTACTGGAGCGCGGCGCAGATCGTCGCGCACCACAGCTCGAACGGCTGCAATCTTCAGCCCGGCGACCTGATCGGCACCGGCACCTTGTCGACTGACAGCTCGAGCGGCCTCGGCTCGCTGCTCGAGATCAGCCAGGGGGGCAAGCGGCCGATCGAGCTTCCGACGGGCGAGGCGCGCAGCTTCCTCGAGGACGGCGACGAGATCACGCTCCGTGCCTGGTGCGAAGCCGAAGGCGCGGCCCGGATCGGCTTTGGAGAATGCGTCGGGAGGGTGGTTCCCGCCCCCGCGCTCTAGCGACGAGCTATCGCTCGTTGTCCCAGATCATGTGGATGATTCGCCAACCGCGATCGGGAT
>DASURT010000027.1:0-7188 GCA_036375515.1 Sphingomicrobium sp. | reverse complement strand
TCAGCAGATATTGCGTCCTTAAGCGAAAGCTTGCAGCGGGAAGCCAGGCGCACAGGATCACACCGATCATCATCGGCGCGAACCAGCCGTGATAGAGGCGATCGACCGCGACGATCCCCTCGGGCGAGCCGAGGAGTGCGTGGGTCATTCGCCAGGGATCATGGCCGAGGAACAGGAGCCGGTCGCCGGCCGCGAACAGCCCGTCGTAGCGGAAGCCTGCGAGCGGAAGCACCATCTGCTTGAAGGCGTTGAAGGCCGCGATCAACGTCGCGAACATCAGCGGCGGCCAGAGCAGCGACAAGCCGCGGTCACGATTCCAGCGCTCGACGACCCATTGACGCATCATCGCCGCCAGGAACGGCTCACCCGCGCTCGTTCGGGCGCAGCGGACGATCTGGACAAACAGGAAGATGATTCCGACGGCGATCCACACGCCGACGCTTCCGCCTAGATAGATCAGGAACAACTGCCCGAACTGGTCGAGGGGCACGCGGCCGGTCAGGAGCACCGCGGCGAGGTACAGGCCCACCGCCGCCGCCCCGATGAGCGTCGCGCGAATTTCCCGTGCCTCGATCATCGACGCTCGTCCCCCGGTAGCCACGCCCACGGATTAACCGGACATGGTTCGCACTTTCTTAACGCGCCACCAGCTAGGCCGGACAAGCCAATGGAGGCGGCGGGGGTTATGAGCGAGCGAAGCTGGCTGGTTCCGAGCACGATCCTCACATTGCTGCTCGGCGTGACGGCGCTGGCGCTGATGCCGGACTATTCGGTCGTCATGCCCGCGCTCGGGATGCTGCCTTTGTGGTTGACCGTGAGCGCCCTTCTCGCCGGTTTCTACGCATTCTTCCGGATGGTCCTGACCGGCGTGAAAAACCCGGCGGCGACGATAGTCAGGGTCGCGCGCGACGACTGGCGCGCCTTGCTGCTGATCGCCGTCGGAATGGTCGTCGCCGGGCTCAACATGATCGCCTTCATGTGGACCAAGCCGCTGCTCAACTATTTCGTGCCCTTCTGGGCCGACCCGTTGCTCGCCAGGATCGACCGGGCCTTGTTCTTCGGGAACGACCCCTGGCGGCTGCTCGGATGGCTCAACACCATGCCGATGGCGATCTTCTACCATCGCGGCTGGTTCGCGTTGATGATCGTGACCCTGCTCGTCGTCCTGTCGCGGCCGCCGTCCGCGCAAAAGTCGGCGATCATGCTGTCCTATTTCCTGCTCTGGACGGTGGTCGGGCCGCTTATTCACAGCCTGCTCCCCGCAGGTGGGCCCGTCTTCTTCCAGAAGCTCGGCTATGGCGCCGACTTCGCCGGGATCGTGTTGCCCGACGAAATGGTCAGAATGACCAACTATCTCTGGGCCTATTACAGCGGGGGCGGATTCGGCCCGGGAAGCGGCATCTCCGCAATGCCTTCGCTGCATATTGCAACGACGCTCTGGATGGTGATCGCGATCCATGCCCTCGCCCGGCGCTGGACCTGGGCGGTCGCAATTCCGGGGACCGTCATTTTCCTGCTCTCGATCTCGCTTGGCTGGCACTATGCGGTGGACGGCATTGTCGGAGGCGCCGCGGCCGTCGCCTGCTACCGGCTTTGCCTTCGGTTCTACGATGGCCGGCCGGCGCTGTCGGCGCGGACGTTCTCCGGGCCGGCGAGCGCCGCCGCGCTCGATTGAACCCGCCCGGCGCCCATTCAACCCGGATACAGCTTTGGCGGCTTACCTCCGAATGAGCGGAGGTAGCTCGAGATGAATGGATATCTACTGATCGGTGCGGCCGCGGCGGCCATCGCCGGTGCGGGAGCCGCCATCGCCCAGGCCCCGCCGGCCGAGCCCGCGCACCGCGGCCACATGATGCAGACCGTGACCCGCGCCGACATCGAGGTGCGAATCGCGAAGCATTTCGCCAGGCTCGACACGAACCACGACGGGTTCGTCACCAGGGCCGAGGCCGATGCGGCGATGGCCGGGCGCAAGGTCAGGTTCGAGCAGCGGGGCGAGAAGCGCGCGGCCGCCGGGTTCGACCGCCTCGACGTCAACAAGGACGGGCAAATCAGCCGGCAGGAGTGGGACGCCGGACGGCAGAAACGGGTTGCGATCCGTGAAGCCAGACCGGGCCAGCCCATGGGCGGCAACGTCTTCATCCACCGCATGGGCGGCATGCATCACGCAGGCATGGGTTTCGGCGCCCGGATGTTCGACATGGCCGACCTCAACAAGGACGGGAAGGTGTCGCTGGCCGAGGCGCAGCAGCTCGCTCTGCAACATTTCGACCGAGCCGACCTCAACCACGACGGCAAGCTGACCCCCGAGGAGCGCCGCCAGGCCCGCCAGTCGTTCCGCGACCAACACAAGCCGAGCTGACTCGGCCGCTTGCCTATTTGGCGAGCTCGGGCACCTCGGCGCGCCGCCGTGACGGAGCTTTCTTCGTCGGCCCGGCGGCGATCCCACGGTAGCGCGCCTCGGCTTCGATCATGTAGTCGCGGGTGATCGGCAGCGCGGTGCGCTCGCGGATATACTGCACCTGGTAATTGCAGGCGGCGCCCATTTCGAACATCACGATCCCGCCTGACAGGTAGAATTCCCACATCCGGAAGAAGCGCGCGTCGTACATCGCCTCGATCTCCCTGCGGGCTTTCGTCGCCCGATCGAGCCAGTGACGCAGCGTCAGGCCATAATGGAGCCGCAGATTCTCGATGTCGCTCGAGATCAGCCGCGCCTTCGCGCTGGCGTCCGCCATCTCGCTGATGGAAGGCAGGTGATAGCCGGGGAAGATGTACTTGTCGGTGAAGGGGTCGGGACCCTTCGAAACCTCGCCGAGCTTGCCGATCGTGTGGAGGAGCATCACTCCGTCGGGCTTCAGCAGCGCGCGGCACTTGGCGAAGAATTCCTCATAGTGCCGGGCGCCGACATGCTCGAACATCCCGACCGAGACGATCCGGTCGAACCGCTCGTCGAGGTGCCGGTAGTCGATCAGCTCGAACTTCACATGATCCGACACGCCCGCCTGTTCGGCGCGCTCGCGCGCGACCTTGAGCTGGCGCTCGGACAGGGTGACCCCGAGCACGTCCACGCCGGCGACCTTGTGGAGGTAGAGCGCCAGCCCGCCCCAGCCCGAGCCGATGTCGAGCACGCGCTGGCCTGGCTCGAGCGCGAGCTTGGCGGCGATGTGCGCCTTCTTGTCGGCCTGCGCCTGCTCGAGGCTGTTTCCGGGATCGGTGAAGTAGGCGCAGCTGTACTGTTTATCGTCGTCGAGGAAGAGCTCGTAGAGCTCGTCCTTCAAATCATAATGGTGCGCGACGTTGCGCCGGGCGCGCTTGAAATTGTTCGTGAGCAGGAACCGCCTGATCCGGTTCTTGCCCTTCGAGAGCGCCCTCCGGCCCTCGCCCGCCTCCTCCCAGCGGTTGGACCCGACGACGATCTCCATGAGGTCGAGCATCGTCCCGTCCTCGATCACGAGGCGCCCGTCCATATAGGCTTCGCCGAGGCCGAGGCGCGGATTCCGGGCGATGTCGAAGGCGACCATGCGGTCGGTGAACCGGACGGTGACGTGCTTGCCGCCGCCGGGACCGTAGGCGCGCGGCGGCTTTCCGGGGGTCAGCAAGGTGACGCTCCCCTTCGTGAGCAGCTTGCCGATCAGCCTGCCGATGAGTGACATCCTAGCTTCGCTCCTGCGTTCGAGCTGGCGTTGCATGGCCCCAGCTGAACGGGAAGGCAATGCAGCTTTCCGGTGGGCCGACGAAAGCCGCTGCGAGTTCAGGATGAGCTGAGCTGAGCGAACATCTGCGACGTTCGAGCGAACGGCCTGCGCGCGATGTCGACTGCCGCAAAGATGACCAATAGCGGACCGAACAGCGGATGGCGACACATCGGTCTGTCGCGCCGGATGTTCACCAGACCGCCGCGGCGGAGCCATTCGAGCGCCGAAACCGCCCAAAAGGGAGCACCCTGCGTCAGCTCAACCGCGTCAAGCACAAGGCCCGCACGCCCAGCCGCTCGGGCAAAGCTTTCAGGCGTGAAGATCACCCAGTGACGCGGACAATGATAACCGCCCCAGCTGTAGTGGCGGAAGATTCGCGCATCGAAACTGTCGTGGTTGGGTGTCTTGGCGAGGATTTTCCCGCCTGGCGCCAGTAGGTTACGCATCTTGGCGAGCACCGCGACTGGATCCTCGACATGCTCGATCAGGTTAAGCAGCAGAATGAGGTCATACTTCCGCTCGCTCTCGAACGTTTCAATTCGGCTGAGGTGAAAAGCATGACCCCGCTTTTCGGCATCCTGGCGCGCCTGCGCGTCAATATCGACGACGGCCGTGTGTTTAAGGCGCGGCTCGATCTCGCGAGCTTGGGCCAATAGCCACCCGGTGCCGCCACCGACGTCGAGCGCAGACAGGCGTTCGCCCTTCATCTGGGCAAAGAGCTTCTTGAACATCCGACGATCGAGCCATTCCTTGACTCGTTCAGCAAGACCGAGCCGCTGTTCCGAGAAGCTGTAATACGTCTCGGGGTAAATCTCGCTCAGCCGATCCCTCGGCACATGAGCAATAGAGAGCGCGCCACACTCTTCGCAGCGAACGTAGCCATAGGAATGCGGCGTGCTCAGATACTCGACGTCGTGCGCAACAGCCCAGGGAACGACGTTCACGGCTCCGCAGGCAAGGCAGATCGGCTCAGCCATGGAGATCGCTTCGCACGATTGCGACAAACGCGCTCCAGTAGCTGCAACGCCTCGCATTCAGCTCGGCGGATGCCGAAGTGGCCATGAGATACTTCTCGAGCTCAACAAGCCGCGTGTAGGAGACCTGCGGCTCGAGATGGTGAAGCATGTGCCGGTTGAACCCAGCGCCACCGAAGGTGCGCGAGAACATGTCATCACCGAACAAACGGGTCACGGCGCCTTCACTACCGTCGGTGGGGCGGTGCTCGAGTAGTTGGCGAAGCGTTGCGAAGAAGGGAAAAAAGATACTCATGCCCGCCAGCCACGCAACCGCTGCCTGCCAGCAGCCCAACAGCACGAGTCCAACGATAAGACAGAAATGCGCAGCCAATCCAACGAGCAGGGGCCGTAGCTTTAATTTCTTACCTTTCGCGGGACCCTCCTTGCGCGAGACGAACACGCGAAGGGCGTGTATTCCGATGAGCATGGCCGCGACGAAACCGGGATTGAGCGAATTCCTATAGCTAACCTCGGTGTCCTTAGAGGTGCCGAGCGAGCGGTGATGTTCCCAGTGGGTCGCGCGATAGCTCGCAATATCCGTTCCCACCTGCCAGCAAATCAGCCTGTTCGCGATCCGATCATTGGTTCGCCGATCGGCGGCGAGCCCATAATGGGCAGCTTCATGAATGAACAGCTGAACGAATGCTATGAAAAATCCGATGAGCATTGCGCCAATCGGCACGGCAATCGGACCAATGATTCCGACACCTGCCACGGTCGCTGCAAGTGCCGCATATCCCGAGGCCAGGTCACGACGGATCTTCGCGTAATCTGCCGTCAGGCCGTTGCGAAAAGCCGCGTATTCGCCGACGGTTTCGGCATCGATGCGCGAGCGCAAACCGTGAAGGTCTTCGGGATCGAAGACACTTGCTTGGAGACGGCTCTCGTACATGTCGCCTGCGTAAACGAGCATCGTAAATGAGCCGTAAATCTGGGGCAGTTTCGCCGATGGTCTTAAGGAAGGCCGGGTAGGCACGGGGACGGAGCGTTAACCAGTCAGTGCTACCGACCTGAGCTGCCTGAGGGGAGGGACAGTGCGGTACGATCCGATCACGACGCAGCGATCGTTGTGGGCTGAACGACTGCCGCTGGTCAGCTTCCTTTCGATCGCACCGCTGCTTTTCCTGCTGCCGATTACCCACGACGCGATCTGGCAAATCTGGATCGGTCGCGAAATGCTTCACGGCGCCGCCCTTTATAGCGACATCATCGAGGTCAATCCGCCGCTGTGGTTCTGGATGGCAATCCCCCAGGCCGCAGTTGGACAGCTGCTCGGCCTTGAGTCCCGTCTGGTGGTGATCGGTTTCTTCGTCGCCTGTATAATCGTTTCGCTATTGCTGTCCCCAGCGCGCTATCGTCTGCCGCTGCTCGTGGCTTTTGCGATCCTCCCGCTCAGCGACTTCGGACAGCGCGAGCACTTCACCCTCATCACGACGGCGCCCTACGTTTTCCTCATCGCCGCGCGATCGCAAGAATCCAGGACCGCGCACCCCTGGATCATCGGTTTCTTCGCGGCTTTTGGGCTTGCGCTGAAACCTTATTTCATCGTCGTGCCGATCGCGCTGGAACTGTTCGCCTGGTCAAAGCCGCGCATCCGGCCCGAGACGGCGGCGTTGGCGATTTCCGCCTTGGCCTATGCGGTCGGGGTTTTGCTGTTCGCGCCTTCCTATCTCACCGAGATCGTCCCGATGGTCCGCCAAGCCTATGGGTCATTTCAAGGACACACGACGAACGCGTTGTGCTTCATTGCCTTCGGGCTCGCGCTGATCGGGGCAGTAGGGCGAAAAGGGGCCCCTGCGACACGCGCCCTTGTGATTACCGCGGTTGCATTCCTGCCGGCCGTCATCATTCAAGGAAAGGGGTGGCCATACCACACGATCCCGGCCCGCGGATTCCTGTTTCTGGCCATCGCAATCGAGCTCTTCAGGCATCGTGGACGGCCGGCGCAGGATGGCCTGCTGGTCGCCGCCGCTGTCCTTTGCCTCCAGCCGTTTGGGGTCTACCAGAACCAATTCAGGTCGCAGATGGAGCGGCATCTAGACGGCGTGCCACGCGGCTCCTCAATCGCGGTCCTGGCTTCCAATCCATCCTTGGCCTGGCCGATGGTCGACGAGTACGGCCTCAAATGGACACTCCGCGAAGCCGCCTTGTGGCGACTCGAGGCAAGCAACGGCAATCCGGCGCTGACCGCGGCCCTGAAACGGGAGGTCGCCGAAGATCTCGAAGTCAGGCCGGATGTGCTGATCATCGCCCGCCGGCAAAGAATGGGGCCGGCCGCTGAGGCTCTCCTTCCCGTGGGATATCTCGTGGGATATCGACCGAAGCTCCAGACGCGGACCTTTAGGTCGTACGTTCGCTTATCAGTTCGCGCGGGCGGCACTCGGCAACAAGACGAACGAGTTTTAGACTAATTAAGCCGCCGCCCTCACCTTCCGCTTCCGCTCCGCCGCCGTCTTGAGCTGCCCGCAGGCGGC
>DASURT010000026.1:0-27542 GCA_036375515.1 Sphingomicrobium sp. | reverse complement strand
CGCGAGCTCCGCGATCTTCTCGGAAAGCGCGCCCAGGCCCATGCCTGTCCTCGCGGACACGGCGAGGCTGCCCGCAGGAGGCGCGCGGCGGCCCGGAAGATCGGCCTTCGAATGGACCCGGACGAGCCTCGGGTGATTGGGCGCGTCATCCGGCGTCCCGAGCCACAGCAGCACGTCCGCGGAATCAACCAGCGCCTGAGCGCGCGACACTCCGATCGCCTCCACCTGGTCGGCCGTTTCGCGCAATCCGGCCGTGTCGGTCAGCAGAATTGGAATTCCGTCGAGCGCGAGCGGGACCTCGATAAGATCGCGCGTGGTGCCTGGGACGTCGGTGACGATCGCTCGATCCTGCCCTACTATCGCGTTGAGAAGACTTGATTTCCCTGCATTTGGAGGTCCGGCGACGACGATCCTGACGCCGTCCTTCAACGGCTCGGCCCGTGGCCGTCCGAGCCACTCCCTCAGCTCTGTTGCTAATGCGCCGCAGTTGTTAGAAAGCCTGGGGTCGCCGCCGGTTTCCTCCTCCTCGGCATAGTCGATTGTTCGTTCCGCCATCGCTGAAAGCCCCAGAACCCGCTCCTGCCAGCACTCGATCTTCTTCCTCAGGCCGCCTTCGGCGATCAGCAGTGCGGCCTTGCGCTGCGTTTCGGTCTCCGCCTCGATCAGATCGGCCAGCCCCTCGGCCTCGGTCAGGTCGATCCGGCCGTTCTCGAAAGCGCGGCGCGTGAATTCCCCCGGCGCCGCGATCCTCAGGCCATCCAGGCTCTCGAGCGCCGACAGCAGCGAATCGACCACCGCCCGCCCGCCGTGGCATTGAAACTCGACGACATCCTCGCCGGTAGAGCTGCCGGGGCCGTCGAACCGAAGCACCAGCGCCTCGTCCAGGAGATCGCCCGCCTGCGGATGCCGGAGCTCGCGCACCGCGGCGGCCCGCGCTTCGGGAAGCGAGCCGGCGATCCGCTCACCGGCCTCATGTGCCTTGCGCCCGCTCACCCGGATCACCGAAATGGCGGCGGGCGGCCGTCCGCTCGACAAGGCGAAGATCGTGTCCCCGGACATGCGCCGCGCCTAGCCCAGGCGCCGCGCCGATCAAACTATCGCGTCCACGATCGGCCAGCCGAGCACCGGCGCGACGTCGTGATAACCCTCCCAGATCATCTTCAGCGCGACCCACAGGATGACGATCAGGCCGACCCACGCGATCCACCGATACCGCTCGATGTACCGCGCGATCAGGTTCGCGGCGACGCCCATCAGCGCGACGGCGAAGACCAGCCCGACGATCAGGATTCCGGGATGCTGCCGGGCCGCGCCGGCGACGGCGAGAACATTGTCGAGGCTCATGCTGATATCGGCGACCGCGACGGCCCAGACGGCGGCCGCGAAGCTCTTGGCCGGCCTCAGCCCGGAATGCTCGTCGCCGATGATCTCTTCCGAGCCGGGAGAACAGTCCTCCGGCTGCCGCAGTTCGCGCCACATCTTCCAGGCAACCCAAAGGAGAAGCAGCCCGCCCGCAAGGATCAGCCCGACGATCTGGAGCAGCTGGGTGACAGCCAGGGCGAAGGCAATCCGCAGCACCAGCGCCGCCAGCACGCCGATCATGATGACCTTGCGCCGCTGCTCGGAAGGAAGGCCGGCCGCGAGCGCGCCGACGACGATCGCATTGTCGCCGGCAAGCACGAGGTCGATCAGCAGGACCTGAAAGAATGCGGCCAGCGCGGCTGGGTCCCCAAGATTGGAGAAATCGCGAAGGATGGAATGCCAGATCTCTTCGGGACCCAGCCCGCTGCCGGGGCCGACATAGGAAATCCACGCCAGACTGCTCACCACATTCCCCCTGTTGAAAGCCTGGCTTCCCTCAAAGTCCGCGAAAGCCGTTTGTTCCGACGATCCAGACTAAACGGTTCCGATGGCGTTTCTCAAGCCGAGCACATGCTCGCCGCCGACCCATCCTTCATAGACCATGCTCAACGCGACATAGAGGATCACGGCCAGGCCGATATAGTTGATCCACCGATAGCGCTGAATGAGCCGGGCCACGTAATTCGCCGCAAGCCCCATGAACAACACCGAGAACGTCAGGCCAATGACCAGCAAAGCCGGATTCTCCCGCGCGATCGAGGCGACGAGCAGCACATTGTCCAGGCTCATGCTGAGGTCGGCGATGGTGATCTGGACCGCGGCCTGAAGGAAGGTCTTCGTCCTGGGCGGCCCTTCGATTTCGGTCGTGAGCTCATCGTCCGCGATCACCGCTTCGCGCGGGTGCAACTCCCGGGCCATGTTGTAGGCGACCCAGAGCAGGAGCAGGCCACCCGCGAACACCAGGCCGGTGATCTTCAGGAGCTGAGTCGCGATCACCGCGAAGGTGATCAGGAAGGCCAGCGCCATTCCGACGCCCAGCATCAGCACCCTGCGCCGGTCCCGGTCGGGCAGGCCCGAGGCCAGCGACCCCATGATGACGATGTTGTCGCCGGCCATTGTCAGGTCGCCGATGACGATCTGCCCCAGCTTGGCCAGCCCGCCCGCCGTGAACACGGCAGAGAAGCTCATCGCGGGAAGAACGGCCATCGGCTGCAAACGGCCTTTACTGGTTCATGCTGGCGAAGAAGTCCTCGTTGGACTTCGCGTCCTTCATCTTGTCGAGCAGGAACTGCATCGCGTCGACGGTGCCCATCTGCATCAGAATCCGGCGCAGCACCCACATCTTGGTGAGCGTGCCCTGTTCGACCAGCAGCTCCTCCTTGCGGGTCCCGGACTTGCCGACGTCCAGCGCGGGGAAGATGCGCTTGTCGGCCACCTTGCGGTCCAGTACGATTTCGCTGTTACCGGTGCCCTTGAACTCCTCGAAGATGACCTCGTCCATCTTGGAGCCGGTGTCGATCAGCGCGGTCGCGATGATCGACAGCGAGCCGCCTTCCTCGATGTTCCGGGCGGCGCCGAAGAAGCGCTTGGGCCGCTGCAGCGCGTTGGCGTCGACGCCGCCGGTCAGCACCTTGCCCGAGCTTGGAACCACGGTGTTATAGGCACGACCGAGACGGGTGATCGAATCGAGCAGGATCACGACGTCCTTCTTGTGCTCGACCAGGCGCTTGGCCTTTTCGATCACCATCTCGGCGACCTGAACGTGGCGCGACGCCGGCTCGTCGAAAGTCGAGGAGATGACCTCGCCGCTGACCGAGCGCTCCATGTCGGTGACCTCCTCCGGGCGCTCGTCGATGAGGAGGACGATCAGAATCACCTCGGGATTATTGTCGGTGATCGCCCGGGCGATGTTCTGCATCAGCACGGTCTTGCCGGTGCGCGGCGGCGACACGATCAGCGCGCGCTGGCCCTTGCCGAGCGGCGAGACGATGTCGATCACCCGTGCCGACTTGTCCTTGATGGTCGGATCGAGCGTGTCGAGCTTGAGCTTCTCGTCGGGATAGAGCGGCGTGAGGTTATCGAAATTCACGCGGTGCCGGACGGTCTCGGGATCGTCGAAATTGATTGTCGTGACCCGGGTGAGCGCAAAGTAGCGCTCCCCCTCCTTGGGCCCGCGGATCTCGCCCTCGACGGTATCGCCGGTGCGAAGCCCGAAGCGCCGAACGATCGAAGGAGCGACATAGATGTCGTCGGGCCCGGCCAGATAATTGGCTTCGGGAGAGCGCAGGAAGCCGAAGCCGTCGTTCAGCACCTCGATGGTGCCCGAACCCATGATCTCGACGCCGTTTTCGGCCTGGATTTTGAGGATCGAGAACATGAGGTCCTGCTTGCGCATCGTCGATGCGCCTTCGACCCCCATCTCCTCGGACATCGCGACCAGGTCGGCGGGGGTTTTCTTTTTCAGTTCTTTCAAATGCATGGAATGATCTTTTCTTGGGGAGTTCGTCTCGAGCTTCTCATTGGTCGACAAAGCCGGAGGGCGGCAGGACGCCGCTTTTCAAAGGAGAACGGGTCGCCGGCGAAATCAGGAGGACTGGCCGAAGAGCCGTTGCAATTGGAGGTATGTCTCGGGGCCGCCGCTGTCAATCGGCGCTAAGCGGCCCCATCGCCGAAGCGTTCACGGCTGTCGTTCGGCTAAAAAGGGCGGACGATCACCAGCACGACGATCAGCGCCGCCGCGACGCCCGGGATTTCGTTGATCATCCGGATCGCCCGTCCCGACAGCGGGCGGACGCCGGACGCAAGTTTCTTCCCATAGGCTCCGAGCCAGCCCTGGTAGCCGGTCAGGGCGACGACCAGCGCCAGCTTCGCCGTGAACCACCACTGGCCGAACGCCGCGACGTGAAAAGCGAGCATCAGCCCGAGAATCCAGACCAGAAGCATGGCCGGGGTCAGGATGATCGAGCGGATTCGCGCTTCTCGCTCGATCCACGCGCGATCCTCGGGCGATCCCGGCGTCGTCTCCTGGTGATAGACGTAAAACCGCGGGAGCAGGAAAAGCCCGGCCATCCAGAAGATGACAAAGGTGACGTGAGCGGCTTTGACCCACAGATAGGCCGGCCCAAGGAATCCCGTCAGCTGGATCACTTGCCCCCCTTCACCTGACCGAGCAGGTCTTCGACATGGGCGACCGGCGTGTCCTGCAGGATGCCGTGGCCCAGGTTGAAGATGTGAGGGCGGTCCGCGAGCGCGTCAAGAATCCGCCCGACGGCGGTGCTTAGTGCCTCGCCACCGGTAAGCAGCGCGAGCGGGTCGAGATTGCCCTGCACCGCCATCCCCCTCGGCAACGCCTTATCGGCCCAAGCCGGGTCCACCGTCTCGTCCAGCCCGATCGCGTCCACTCCGGTCTCGCGGGCATAGGCCGCGAGCTTCCCGCCCGCGCCCTTGGGAAATCCGATCACCGGAACATCCGGATGCCGAGCCTTGAATGCCTGGACGAGCCGCGCGGTCGGTTCAATCACCCAGCGTTCGAACTCGGCCGGGGCAAGGCTTCCCGCCCAGCTGTCGAACAGTTGCACCGCCTCGGCCCCGGCCCGAGCCTGTCCGGAAAGATATTCGAGCGTCACTTCCTCGATCCGTTCGATGATCGCTCCGAACTGCCCCGGATCGACATAGGCCATGCGGCGCGTCTCGACCTGATCGCGACTGCCCTGCCCCGCAACCATGTAGGTCGCGACGGTCCATGGGGCGCCGGCGAATCCGATCAGCGTTTTGGAAGGCGCGAGCCGCTCCTTGACCTTGGCGACCGTCGCATAGATCGGCTCGAGACGAGCGGGATAGGCCTGGAACTCGTCCAGCGAAGCATTGACGAGCGGCGGAGTCAGCCGCGGCCCCTCGCCCGCGACGAAACTCAAATTCTGGCCGATCGCGAAGGGGACGATGAGGATGTCCGAAAAGAGGATCGCGGCGTCGAGCGCGGGAAAGCGCTCGAGCGGCTGGAGCGTGATCTCGGCCGCGGCGTCGCTGTCATAGACGAGGTCGACGAAGCTGCCCTTCTCCTCGCGCAGCTGCCGGTACTCCGGCAGGTAGCGGCCCGCCTGACGCATCATCCAGATCGGGGGCGGGTCTCTCCGCTCGCCGCGAAGCACGGACAGGATTGGTTTGTTCGCCTGCGTCTTCGTCGGCTCGGCAGGCATCGGGGCCACCCTCTTCACTCCTTTTATATTTATAGAAGTATAGGATTGATGATGTGATTGGCCGCGGGATAGCGGGGTTTAGGCGCGCGTCCCGGAATTGCCAACAAGCGCTGCATCGCGAGAGTTGAGTACGAGGCGCGAGTCGCGCCGATTCCCAACCGTGATTCACAGGCTGGGGATCGAATCCATCCCCGTGGATGAATCTTCGAACGGCGGAGTCCAGGGGTCGAACAACCGCCGGATTGAGCGCATCCCCGTCTCCGCGCTAGGTTCGTACAGCGCTTTATCCCAAAGGTTGTTCGATTGGCCCTCATTCTCGCTTCATCCAGCGCAATCCGGCGGTCGATGCTTCGGGCGGCCGGAGTTGAGCACGACGTCGCCAAGCCGGGAATCGATGAAGCTTCGGTCAAGGCCAGGCACAGCGATCCGGCCAAGCTGGCGACCGAACTCGCCGGGGCCAAGGCGTTGAGCATCAGCCGGGCTTCGAGCGCAGCATGGGTAATCGGGAGCGACAGCGTCGTCAGCGTCGACGGGCGAATGTTCGACAAGCCGGCGGACCGCGTGGAGGCGACGGCGCATTTGCGCGCTTTTTCCGGAAAGCCGATGCGGCTGACTAGCGCCGTTGCCCTCGCGCGGAGCGGTGCGATCGACTGGAGCCACGCCGAAACCGCCACGCTCCTCGTTCGGCCGCTGTCGAGCGAGTTCATCGAATGCTACCTGGACGCCGAATGGCCCGAAGTCGGCTATACCGTCGGCGGGTTCCGGCTGGAGGGTCGCGGCGTGCAGCTGTTCGACAGCATCGAGGGCGACCATTTCACCGTCCTCGGGATGCCGCTGCTTCCGCTGCTTGGCGCATTGCGCGATCGCGGGATCATTCACGGATGATCAAGGTCGCGCTCACCGGGTCGATCGGAATGGGCAAGTCGACCGTCGCGCGGATGTTCGAGCGCGCCGGAGTGCCGGTTTTCGACGCCGACGCGGAAGTAAGAAGGCTGCAGGGGCCGGGCGGAGCGCTCGTCGAGCGCATCGGAGAACGGTTTCCGGGAACGATGCGCGGCGGCGCGCTCGATCGCGAAGCCCTGGCCCAGGCCGTCCTCACCGATCCGGTGCAGCTCGCCGCGCTCGAGCGGATCGTGCATCCTGCGGTCCGGAACGTGCGCGAGCAATTCATCGCCGCGCACGGCGACGCGCCCGTACTGCTGTTCGAGATACCCCTGTTGTTCGAAACGGGCGGCGAAGGCGAATTCGACAAGGTCATCGTCGTATCCGCGCCCGCCGAGGTGCAGCGCGCGCGTGTGATCGGGCGCGCCGGCATGACCGCCGGAAAGCTCGCCGCAATTCTCGACCGGCAAGTTCCCGACGAGGAGAAGCGCCGCCGCGCCGATTTCGTCGTGGACACCGGGACCGACCTATCCACAACCGAAGACCAGGTGAGCGATATTCTGGCTTGTCTAGGAATCGCCGGCGGGGGATAGATTCGCCTGATGCGGGAAATCGTGTTCGATACCGAAACGACGGGGCTCGATCCGGCCGGCGGAGACCGGATGGTCGAGATCGGCTGCATCGAGATCTTCAACCGGATCGAGACCGGCCGGCACTTCCACGCTTATTTCAATCCCGAGCGGGACATGCCCGGCGACGCGGAAGCCGTGCATGGGCTGACCACGATCTTCCTGGCCGACAAGCCCCGGTTTGCGGATCGAGTCCGTGAGCTCCTGGAATTCCTCGAGGATTCGCCGCTGGTTGCCCATAACGCGGGTTTCGACTTCGGCTTCCTGAACTTCGAGCTCGAGCGGTGCGGCGAGCCGATGGTCAGCATGGGCCGGATGGTGGACACGCTCTCCCTTGCGAGGAGCAAGCACCCCGGCGCGAAGCACAGCCTCGACGCCTTGTGCATGCGCTTCGGGATCGACCGGAGCCAGCGCGTGAAGCACGGCGCCCTGCTCGACGCCCAGCTCCTCGCCCAGGTCTATGTCGAGTTGACCGGCGGGCGGCAGATCGGACTGGGCCTGGTGGCGGAGGCCGCGATCGTCGCGGTCTCGCCCGGGGCGCGGCCGATGATCGCCCGGGAGCCGCGCGCGCCTCGTCCCCATCACGCGGCGTTTGAGGAACTTGAGCGGCACCGCGCGTTTATTGCGAAGTTGGTCAACCCGCTTTGGGCACGCTTCGCTTGAACGTCGGTTGACGCGAGGTTCCGTGCGGTCCTAAGCGCCGCGAGATCAGCGGAGGACTTCGTCAAGTGGACGTTCGGGTCGCGGGTCATCAGGTCGATACCGGTGAATCCCTGCGCGAGCATGCTGCGCGGCGCATCGCCGAGATAACCGAAAAATATTTTGCACGCGCCATCGGTGCGAATGTCACGTTCGGGAAGGGTCCTTACGGCGACTATACGTGCGACATCGTCGCGCCGGTCGCCCAAGGGGTCGTGTTGAAGTCGGCCTATCGCGCGCAGACCGCGCAGATCGCATTCGAGTGCGCCGCCGACCGGATCGAGAAGCAACTTAGCCGCTACGCGACGCGTCTGCGCGAGCACAAGAGCGACGGCGAACCCTATGCGCCGACCGCTGGCTACACGATATTTGCCGCGCCGGCGGAGAGCGAGCAGCCCGCGGACAATCCGGTGATCGTCGCGGAGACCAAGGTCGATATCCCCGAAGCGAGCGTCTCGGATGCGGTGATGTTGATGGACCTCCGGAACACGACCGCGCTGCTGTTCCGGAATTCCGGGACCGGCAAGTTCAACATGATCTATCGCCGTGAGGACGGAAATATCGGCTGGGTTGAGCCGAACAGCGACTGAGACCATCTTCCAGGCGCCGGCCAGGAGTGCGACTGGCGGCCAGTGAGTTCACCTGAAATGCAGCTTTCCGACTTTCTCGACTTCGACGCGATCAAGACCGGCCTGCCGGGCGGCAACAAGCGTTCGCTGCTCCAGCAGCTGGCGAACCTTGCAGGGCAGCGGCTGGCGATCGATCCGGGAATCGTGCTCGCCAGCCTTAGCGAGCGCGAGCAGCTCGGTTCGACCGGCTTTGGCCAGGGCGTTGCCATCCCGCACGGGAAGATCGAGGGGCTGAACCGGATTTACTGCCTGTTTGCCCGCCTCGCCGAGCCCGTCGACTTCAAGGCGATCGACGGCCGGCCGGTCGATCTCATCTTCCTCCTCCTGTCCCCGCCCGACGCAGGCGCTGGGCATCTGAAGGCACTGGCGGCAATCAGCCGCGCGACCCGACAGATGACCACGCTCGAGAAGATGCGCGGCGCGCGGACCCGCGATGCGCTCGCGGCCGTGCTGATGGCCGCCGACGAGCGCGACGCGGCCTGAGGCCCGGTGAGCGCCCGCCGACTTCCCACTCACGTCGAAGTCGCAAGCATCCTCCGCCGGGCGGCGGCCTCGGGTGATTTCGGCGTAGTAATGAGGAAGGGAGATGAGGAGCGCGGAACCCTGCTGATCATCGTCAGCAGCCGCGGTCGCCATGTCGCCTGCCTCGAGCGGGTCCTCTCGGCCCGCGGGGAGTATGAATGGCAGGCCGTAGGTCCGGCCGAGTCGGCGAGTTCCAGACAAATTGGGGAATTCCTCGCCAAGCGGGCACGCTTCGACGACGATTTTTGGGCAATCGAACTGGATATCGCGGACCCTGAACGGTTCATCGCTGAAACGACCTCCTCGCCTTGACCCTGGCGGTCATGCGGGGAAAACCCGTCTCAACAGCAAGAGCGGGGGGCATTGTGCCGTGCGTCAAGCCGGTAGATGCCACGCGAGACGG
The DNA here is from genome assembly GCA_036375515.1 of Sphingomicrobium sp. Taxonomy (GTDB): domain Bacteria; phylum Pseudomonadota; class Alphaproteobacteria; order Sphingomonadales; family Sphingomonadaceae; genus Sphingomicrobium. The sequence goes on along the minus strand of DASURT010000026.1, from coordinate 18,220 downwards.
GGAACACTCGAGGAGCGCTAGCGGAAGTATTCGCTTGTAGTAAGCTCTACGGATTTCGGGCGTTCACCGCATATTTTGCGGCATTCATGTTGACTTTGCTTCGTCCGGCGTTGCTCATTTGTGCTACGCTCAGCATAATTACGATTGCACCGGCACGAGCCGGTCCCTCGGCCGATTCGATGATTTCGGTCGACGCCGCGGTCCTTCCGACGGTCGCGGTTCCCGATTTGCTCGGCCCGGAGGCTGAGCCCCAGCTTTCCGAACCCGGCGTTTCAACTCCGGCCACGCCCGACACCGACATTGCCGAGCCGGCCGAGCAACCGGTCGTGCGCGCGGGTAGCGACCTTGCCTCGATGGTGGCCGATCTTCGGTCACCTGATCCAGGCAGCCGCGAGCTCGACTGTCTCGCCACCGGCATCTATTTCGAATCGAAAGGCGAACCGCTTGCCGGTCAGCTGGCGGTCGGACAGGTGATCGCCAACCGGGCCGAGTCCGGGGGCCGCTTCCCGCCGTCCTATTGCGGAGTGCTGTTCCAGCGCGGTCAGTTCTCGTTCGTTCGCGGCCATCGCCTGCCGCCGGCCCCGCGGTCGAGCCGCCTGTGGCAAACCGCCGTGGCGATCGCGAAGATCGTCGACCAGGATCTGAAGGAATCGCCGGTCGGCAACGCACTGTTCTTCCACGCGCGCTACGTTTCGCCGGGTTGGCGGTTGAAGCGAGTCGCGTCGATCGGGAACCACGTTTTCTACCGCTGATCGTCGATCACGAACGCGGGCGGGCGGCGGGCGAGCGAAAGCTCGCCCGCTTTTCGTTTGGAGTGTCTGGCGGACCATTCCGGATTGGCTGCGTTGGCGTTCTGTTCTACCCAGGGCGGGTGGCCAGCCAGCTCGATTCTCTTTGCTTCACCGATGCTCCGCCGATCGCCGCCGAGGTCGCGCGCGGAGTGACTCGCCTGCTGTGCCGGCAGGATCGGTTCGCGATCTGCGAAATGCCGCTTCCGAACGGCCGCCGCGCCGACCTGATGGCGATCGATTCGAAGGGCAGCCTGACGATCGTCGAGATCAAGGTCGCGAAGGCCGACCTCCTGGGGGACGGCAAATGGTTCGACTATCTCGATTATTGCGACCATTTCTTCTGGGCGGTCCCGCCGTCGCTCGCGCGGATCCTCGACGACGAGCGTTACCTTCCTCGTGAAGCGGGGCTGATCGTGGCCGACCGGTACGACGCGGCGATCGTTCGCGATGCCGCGCACCGTCCGATGGCGCCGGCGCGCCGCAAGGCGGAGCTGCTCCGATTCGCCCGGCGCGCCGCGCGCCGGCTGTCGGCGCAGATCGACCCTTCGCTCGGCGAATCGAGCTGACGCTCAGCGCGCGGCCGAGGCCCGCGGCTTCTTCGCCTCGATCATCTGCAGAAGCTGGCGCGATCGATTATCCCGCGCCGCATAGTCCCGCGCCGAATATCCGGCGGCATTATCGGTCTTGTCGGGGTCGGCTCCGGCGTTGAGCAGCGACCGGACGATCGGAACCTGCCGCTGCTGGACGGCGACGATCAACGCGGTCTCGCCCATGCGGTTGGTCGCATCGACGTGGGCCCCGGCCTTGAGCAAAGTATCGACCGCGTCGGCAAAGCCCACGCGCGCCGCGACGATCAGCGGGGTGTCGCCGCCCTTGCCGGGAAGGTTGGGGTCGGCGCCTTTGCTGAGGAAGAAGGCCGTCCAATCCACATCCTGACGCCCGAGGACGATGTTGAGCGCAGTGTCGCCGTCGGCGCTCTTCATGTTGATGAAGTTTCCGCTGCCCAGGAGGTCGGTCACCTTGTTCCCGTCGCGGTCGCGGACGGCCTTCAGGAACTCATAGGATTGGCTGCTTGCCGGCAGCGACTGCGCGCCAGCGGTTGCTGTAAATGCGGCGAGCGCCACCGCCGCGAGAATAAAGCGTAGCTTGTTCACACACTTAGTCCCCGGTGCTCGACTTGATCCGCGGTCGATAGCAGAGCAAGGGTGGCCTTGTCATGAATGGCCGCGCAGCATTCTGGGAAAAGCCGCTCGAGTCGCTCGACCGCGGCGAGTGGGAGGCCCTCTGCGACGGTTGCGGCCGGTGCTGCGTCCATAAGCTCGAGGATGAGGAAACCGGGCTGCTCTATCCGACCAACGTCGCCTGCAAGCTCCTCGATCGCCGGAGCGGGCGTTGCCTGGACTACAAGCATCGGATGAAGCGCGTTTCGGACTGCGTGAAGCTCGACCGCAGGAAACTCGACAGTCTCGACTGGCTCCCGGAAACCTGCGCCTATCGGCTGCGCGCCGCGGGCAAGCCGCTTCGCGACTGGCATTATCTGATTTCCGGCAGCCGCGAGACGGTGCACGACGCGGGCCAGTCGACGCGCGGCTGGACGGTCAGCGAGGAGGATGCCGGGGAGCTCGAGTGGCATGTGGTCGAGCGTGCGCTCTGAGGCCCGTCTCGAGGCCGCACTCCCCGTCCCGATCGAAATCCGCGCGATCCGCACCGCGCGCCGCCTCCGCCTGAGGTTCGACGAATCCGCGGGCGTCCTCAAGCTGACCTGCCCTCCGCGCACCAGCCGCCGCTCAGCGCTTGCCTGGGCGCTCGACCAGCGCGAGTGGATCGATGCCCAGGTCGCGCGCGCGCCGCCATCCGAGCCGTTCGAACCGGGAGCGCTGATCCCGGTCGAGGGCGTGGACACCAGACTGGCCTGGGTTGAATCCGAGCCGCGAACGCCGAGGATGGTCGGCGGAGAGCTGCGTGCGGGCGGTCCCCGCGAGGGGTTCCCGCGCCGGATCGAAACCTATCTGAGGCGCCATGCGCTCAAGCTGATGTCGCGCGAGGTGGCCGAGTTCGCGGCCGCGGCGGGCGTTTCGACCAGGTCCGTCACCATCGGCGATGCGGGCACCCGCTGGGGGAGTTGCTCGTCGCAGGGACGGATTCGTCTGAACTGGCGGCTGATCCTCGCTCCACCGAACGTTCGCCGCTACGTGGTGACGCACGAGGTCGCGCACCTCGTCCATCTCAACCACGGCCGGGAGTTCAAGGCGCTCGAGGCGCGGCTGTTTGGCCCCGGCGTCGCCGAGGCCAAGGCCGCCCTAAGGCGTGCCGGGCCGCGGCTCCGAAGGCTGGGCCGGGGGGACTGAGCGCGGCTCGGCCGGCTGCGGCGGAGGCTGCGGCTGGCGCTGCCGTTGCTGTTGCTGCGGCGGGGGAACCTGGTCGAGCCACGGCTGGGCCGGCTCGCCCGTGCCGTCGGGGCGGACCATCGGCTGCTGCTGCGGATAGCCGGGCTCCGCCGGCGGCGGGGACAGCGGCATTCCGTTTTCGTCGACCAGCGGCACCATCGCGTTGGCGTCGAGCGCGGTGTCGCCGAACATCTCTTCTTCCGGGGTCAGCTGCCAGTCGGGCATCGGCACCTGCGTTTCGAACTGCTCGACCGGGCGGTTGGCCACGGCGGCGGCCATGAAATCGTGGAAGGCGCGCGCCGGGGCGGTGCCGCCCTGGAGGCCGCCGACCGTCCGCGCATCGTCGCGGCCCATCCACACACCGGTCGTCAGCCCGCTCGAAAAACCGATGAACCAGCCGTCCTTGTTGGAGCTGGTCGTACCGGTCTTGCCCGCCACCGGCCGGCCGATCTGCGCGGCGCGACCGGTGCCGGTCAGCACCGCCGACTGGAGAAGGTCGGTCATCTCGGCCGCGACCCACGGCGCGACAAGCACGCGGTCCTCGCTCGGGTCGCGCTGGTAGAGCAGGCGCCCATCGGCGGTAACGACCTTGCGGATTCCGTAGGGCGTGACCGCGACGCCCTTGTTAGCGACCGAGGCGAAGGCCCGAGTCATGTCGATCAGCCGGACATCGCTGGTTCCCAGAACCATCGAGGGATAGGTCGAGATCGGGGTCGTGATTCCGAACCGCCGCGCCATGTCGGCGATGCTGCCGAAGCCGAGCTGCGCGCCGATCTTCGCGCTGATCGTGTTGATCGAGCGCGAGAAGGCCTCGCGAAGGGTGACCGGACCGAGATTCGTCCGGGTCGAGTTGCGGGGGCTCCAGCCGTCGATCGTGACCGGCTCGTCGACGATCGTGTCGGTCGGCTTCATCCCCGATTCGAGCGCGGTCAGATAGACGAACAGCTTGAATGCCGATCCGGGCTGCCGTTCGGCCTGGGTCGCGCGGTTGTAGATCGAATCGACATACTCCCTGCCGCCGATCATTGCTCGCACCGCGCCGTCACGATCGATCGCGACGAGCGCGCCCTGGGCTCCGCGCGGCGCGTTCGCGGCAATGGCACGATCGGCGGCCACCTGCATCGACGGGCTGAGGGTCGTCCAGACGTCGATCGGATCGGAACTCTCATCGATGAGAGTATCGAGCTGCGGCAGCGCCCAGTCGGTGAAGTAACGCACGCTGTTGTTGTTCGTCGTCTGTTGAATCCGGATTTCCGCGGGATCGACGCCGGCCGCGGCATCCGCGCTGATGAACCCGTTCGTGACCATGGAATTGAGGACGACGCTCGAGCGGTCGCGGGCCGCCTCGGCATCCGCCGAGGGCGCGTAATTGGACGGGGCCTTGACCAGCCCGGCGATGATCGCCGCTTCGCCCAGGCTCAGGTGATCCGCGCTATGGCCGAAGAACCGCCGCGACGCCGCGTCGATGCCGTACGCACCGCCGCCGAAATAGACCCGGTTCAGGTAAAGCTCGAGGATCTGATCCTTAGTGAACTTGCGCTCGAGCGCGAGCGCGAGCACGGCCTCCTTGAGCTTGCGGCCGACGCTCCGGTTGTTGGTCAGGAAAATGTTTCGAGCGAGCTGCTGAGTGATCGTCGACGTCGCCCGGACCCGGTGATTGTTGACGACCGCCGAGGTGACCGCGCGACCGATGCCGATGGGGTCGATGCCGATATGGCTGCGGAAGCGCCGGTCCTCGACGGCGATCATCGCCGCCCGCATCTCGGGCGGAATCTGATCGTACGGAAGCCATTTGCCGAAGCTCGGGCCGAGCGAGACGAGGACCGCTCCGTTGGCCGCCCGGACCCGGATCATCTGACCGAGGTCGGAACGTTTGGTGAGATCAGAGTAGCTCGGCAGGGAGGCGGTCGCGACGGCCACCGCGACCAGCAGGCCCAGAAGACCGAGGACGCCGGCATACAGGATTCCCTTCAGGACGGTTCTGAAGGTCGAGCGTCTGGGGGAGCGGGAGGAGGGCGTGCGGGCCATTCAATGCGGTGGCTTAGAAAGTCGCGGCGGAGGCGACAATAGCCGGGACGGTGCTCATGAGCCTGGTGCTGATGCCGCACAGATTAATCGAGCATGAAAGCCCGTTTGCAAGCCGGCTCGGCTGGAGCCTCGCCGATCACGAATTCAGCCAATCCACCGGATTGGCTCGGATTCGTGATGGTGCGGTCGAGAAGACTCGAACTTCCACGGCCTTTCGGCCACAGCGACCTCAACGCTGCGCGTCTACCAGTTCCGCCACGACCGCACGTCATGAAATTGAGGGGCGGCCGGTCACCGCCGCCACTGGCGAGGCGCGGCCTCTAGCAAAGGGTCCAAAGGGGCGCAATGCCGAGGCAGCGCGCCGTCGGTTCGGGTTCAGGCCCTGGGCGGGCCGAGCGTGATGGTCAGCTCTTCGCCGCCGGGCGGGACGTTCACTTCCGCGCTGTTGAAGCTGGCGCTGGCGCCGGGCGGAAGGGTGCGGGCGGGGGGAGCGATCGTCCAGCTGTAGACCACCTGTCCGCTGCTCGATTTCAGTTGCGCCTGGAGCGGCGGAACGGTCTGGTCGCGGCTGGTCGGGTTGATCACCCGGCCGGTGACGGTGAGCAGCTCGTTCCCGCTTTCGAGCCGCTGGCGGTCCATGTGCGTGGTGACGAGAGCGAGCGGGCTGATCCCGCTGCCGGCGATGCCCAGGCGTGCCTTCCATTCCGGCGGAGCGAGGAACCAGAATGCCGCCGCAAGGGCCGCGACAATGACAACGATGAGCAGGATCGCGAGAACGCGGCTCCTTCGACGGGGCTCGATCTCATCGGGCGCCGCGAAGGGGCTGAACTCGTCGTCCTGCGCCTCTTCACCCGGCGGCGCGCGCCAGTCGGCCGCGTCGGACGCGGTCGTCACCGCCTCGGGAGGTGTCTCCACGGCTGCCATGCGATCGGGGTCCGGAGCCGGCTCCGGCGCGACGTCCTCGATCGCGGTTTCCTCGTAAGCCCACTCCTCGGCCTCCGGGCCGCTGCGCGGCTCGATCAGTGTCGCCTCGGCCACGCTTTCATTGTCGTCCGGCGGCTCGGGGCCGACGGACTCGGGTTCGGCAGCGACCTTGGCGACCGGCTCCGGAGCGGTGGTGGTCTCGGGATCCTGGTGCCAGCTATGCTTGCAGGAAGCGCAGCGCACCTGGCGGCCGGCGGGCGGAATGGCCCCGTCCTTCACCACATATTGCGTTCCGCAATTCGGGCAGGTGAGGATCATTGATTGAAAAGCCCTCTTCCGGGACGGTGCGTCCAAGGTAAACAGGAATGCGCGAAGCTTGGCAAGGCGGCACGCTTCGCCGAAAGAGCTTGCCACGGGGAGGGATGCACTGTCCGAGATCGTAGCGTTCGACAGCGTCGGACTCCGGTACGGCACCGGCGGCGAAGTGCTGCGCGATCTCGACTTCCGCCTCGCCAGCGGCGGCTTGTATTTCCTCACCGGCCCGTCGGGGGCAGGAAAGACCTCGCTGCTCAAGCTCCTGTATCTGGCGCAAAGGCCGACGCGCGGACGAATCCGGTTGTTCGGCGAGGAGCTGAGCGATGCGCCGCGGGACGCGCTTCCGCATTTTCGAAGGCGGATCGGGGTCGTCTTCCAGGACTTCCGGCTGATCCGCCATCTCTCCGCATTCGACAATGTCGCGCTTCCGCTGCGGATCGCCGGCAAAAGCGAAGAAGAGGTCGAAGGCCCCGTGCGCGAGATGCTCGCCTGGGTCGGTCTCGCCGACCGCTCGAGCGCCCGGCCGCCAACCCTGTCGGGCGGCGAGCAGCAACGCGTGGCGATCGCCCGGGCGGTGATCAATCGGCCCGAACTCCTGGTTGCCGACGAACCCACGGGCAATGTCGATTCAGAAATGGCGAAGCGCCTGCTGCACTTGTTCGCGGTGTTGAACGGCCTCGGAACGACGGTGGTCGTCGCGACCCATGACGTCGGACTGATCGGCGCCACCCCCGGAGCGCAGATGATCCGGATCGAAAGCGGGACCATGGTCGATCCGACCGGCTCGCTCCGCAACCCGCCCGCGCCACGGCCTCCTCGGGAACAAGGCTGATGTCGGGTTGGCTGTTCGCACCGCCGGCCGAACGCCGTCTGCTCGGAGCCGGGCTGCTGCGCGGCGCAACTCCGTGGGTCATCGCGATCATGAGCTTTTCCATGGTGATCGTCGCCGCTGCCGGGCTCGCGCTGGCGAACGCCGCCGGGCTCGTCGCGAGGTCGGCCGAGAGCCGCTACTCAGTGCAGGTGCCGGGAGGCAGTCGCGACCTGGCGGTCCTCGTCCAGTCGGTCCGGTCCGCGCCGGGGGTCGTCTCGGTCGATGCCGTTCCAGAGCGCGAGATGCGCGCGACCCTCGAGCGGTGGCTAGGGCCGGAGGCCGCCAGCAGCGACCTGCCCGTTCCGGCGCTCGTCAATTTCGACCTGCGCCCGGGCGCCGACCCCGCCGCCGTCGAGCGGCGGGTGCGATCACTTGCGCCGGATGCGCGCGTCGCCGCCCACCGTGACAGCCTCGGGCCGCTGCTGGCCTCGCTGCGATCGCTGCAATGGCTCGCGCTCGGGCTCGTCCTGTTGCTGGCCGGCGCCGCGTCGGCGGCAGTCGTGCTTGCCGCGCGCGGCGCGCTGGACACCCATCGGTCCACGATCGATGTCATGCACGGGGTTGGCGCAACCGACCTCCAGGTTTCGGGCCTGTTCCAGCGGAGGATCGCGATCGACGCATTCGTCGGAAGCCTTGCGGGCGCCGCAGCCGCGGCGCTCGTTCTGGTCCTGCTCGTTGCGGGAGCGAGGTTCGCCGGCGAGCTCACAGGAGGAGCCGGGCTGACGCCGGGGGACTTGCTCATCCTGGCCCTGCTTCCGCTGGCCCTGACCGCGCTCGCGACCTGGGTTGCCCGGACGGCGGTTCTCGCGGCATTGCGCGAAGCCCCATGATCGCCCGCGCCGCGTCCCTGTTGCTCCTCGCTTATGCGCTCGGGTTCGTGCTGTTCGCATTCACGCTCGGCAAGCCGGCGCCGGCGACGGCGGCACCGACCGACGCGGCGGTCGTCCTGACCGGGGGTCCGGGCCGGATCGAGCATTCGATCACCGTGCTCCGCAGCGGGAAAGCGAGGCGCCTCCTGGTCGCCGGGGCCGACCCGTCCGTGACCAAGGCGGACCTCGCTCGCCGCCTCGGTGGAAAGCACCAGCTGATCCAATGCTGCGTCGACCTTGGAAGCGAATCGGTGGACACGCGGTCCAATGCGGAAGAGGCGGCGCGCTGGCTCGCCAGCCATCACTTCACCTCGGTTCGGCTGATCACCAGCGACTGGCACATGCGGCGCGCCCGCTACGAGTTCCGCAAGCTGCTCGGAAGCAAGGTCCGGATCGTGCCGGACGCCGTCCGAACCGAGCCGAGCTTCCTCGCCTTGTTTGGCGAGTACAACAAATATGTGCTCCGCCGGCTGGCGGTTTGGGTCGATCTTTGACCGCGCTGGTCCGCTCGCTGCTGTTCGCCGCGATCTTCTATCCAGCGACCTTCCTGTGGGTGCTCGCAACCATCGTCGCGAGCGCGTTCGGTGAGCGGCCGACGCTGGCCGTGGTGCTGAACTGGGTCGAGTTGCACCACTGGCTCCTGGAACATGTGCTGGCCATCCGCACGCGCGTCGTGGGCACCATTCCGTCAGGCCCATGCCTGGTCGCGGTCAAGCATCAATCGATGCTCGAGACGATCGAAATGGCCCGAATTGCGCATCTTCCGGTGATCGTGATGAAGCGCGAGCTCGCCGATATCCCGCTCTTCGGCTGGGTGACGAGGCGCTATGGCGTCATCCCGGTCGAGCGGACAGCGGGCGCGAAGGCGCTGCGCGAGATGGTCGCAGCCGGCAAGGAAGCGATCGCGGCGGGCCGCCAGGTCGCCATCTACCCCGAAGGCACCCGGGTTCGCGTCGGCGAGACGCCCAGACTCAAGTCCGGCTTTGCCGCGCTTTACAAGGCGCTCGGACTTCCGGTCGTGCCGGTCGCCGTCGACAGCGGGCGGTTGTGGGGCCGGGGTCTCGTCCATCGTCCCGGTACCGTCACGTTCAGAATCGGCGAGACGGTCCCGCCGGGGCTGAAGCGCGACGAGGTCGAAGCGCGCGTGCACTCGGCGATCAATGCGTTCGAGTTAGGTCCGCAGGCGCGCGCCCAGCTTTTCCGCCGCGGCGACGATCCGCTTTGAAATCTCGCCGATCTGCTCGTCGGTGAAGCTCTTGTCCTGCGGCTGCAGCGTGACTTCCACGGCGAGAGACAATTCTCCGCCCTTTTCGAAGCGGTCGAACACGCGGGCCGAATTGATTGCGGCCTTGTTGGCGCCGCGGATCGCCCGGACGAGATTGTCGGCGGGAAGGTCCCGCGGAATGATGAATGCGAAGTCGCGGGTGACATGCTGGAGAACCGGCGGCGCATAAGGCGTCCGCGTTCGGCTGCTCACCCGCGCCGCGGGAATCGCATCCAAATAGATTTCGGCGGCAACTGCGCCGGGCGGGGCATCGAGGTTCTTCCGGAGCCTCGGATGAAGCTCGCCGAAGCTCGCTACAATCGTTTTGGGGCCGAGACCGAGCCTGGCCGAGCGGCCCGGATGCCAGGTTGGCCCGGCGTTGGCGATGGTCTGCAGATTGGCGACCGGTGCGCCGGCGGCATCGAGCAATGCGAGAACTTCGGACTTCGCGTCGAACGCGTCGAAGGGGACAGCCTTGCCGTCCTGCCAGCTCCGCTGGCGCTTCTCGCCGGCGAGCAGCAGCGAGAGCGTCGGATGCTCCGCATCGCCGAGATAGCGCCGGCCGACCTCGAACAGGCGGACCGTCGCGGCTCCACGGTCGATGTTGCGACGAGCGGCCGCGATTAGCCCAGGCAGCAGCGACGGTCGCATCGCCTTCATGTCTTCGCTGATCGGGTTCGCGAGGTGCCAGCCGGTGCCGCCGAACTCGGCAGCTTCCTCCTCGGAAATGAAGCTCCACGTGACCGCCTCGTCGAGCCCGCGCGCGGCCGCGGTCCTCCGGACACGCCGCTCGATCAGCTGCGGGCGGGTCGCCGTCGGGCGAGCCACGCCCGGCTGTCGCCCCAGCGGTGTCGAGGGCACCTGGTCGTAACCGTAGATTCGGGCGATCTCCTCGACGAGGTCGGCCTCGCCGTCGATGTCGGGTCGCCAGGTCGGGACTCTGACAATCCATGCACCCTCGCCCGTCGCCGCGAGTTCCTTCCGCCATGCCAGCCGCTCATCGTCGTTGTCCCAGCTTTCGGGATCGTTGGGATCGACGGCATTGAAACCCAGCCGGCCGAGGATCTCCAGCTGTTCGCGTGCCGGTAGGTCGAGGCCGGCGAGCTCAAGCACTCGTTGCGGCCGGTGGACCAGTCGATGGACCGTGTTCGGGTAGTAACCGGCGACCGGGAATTCGCCGCTGATCGTCGGCTCGGCAACTTCGCCTCCACACAGGTCGACAATCATCTTCGCCGCGCTTTCGATCGCGCTCGACAATTTCATTGGATCGATGCCGCGCTCGAACCGCGCCCGGGCGTCGGTGACGATCCCATGGCGCTGGCCGGTCGCGGCAATGCGCGGTGGGTCGAACCAGGCGCATTCGAGGAGGACGTCGGTCGTGCCCTGGTCAACACCGGTGCTTTCGCCGCCGATCACTCCGCCTAGGCCGATTGCGCCGCTTTCGTCCGCAATCACGCAATCGTCCGGTGTCGGCTCATAGTCCTTGCCGTTGAGCGCGAGAAACTTATCGCCCCTTCGGCCGCGCCGGACGGTGATGTTGCCCGTAAGCTTCCCGACGTCATAGACGTGCAGTGGGCGCGCCTGGTCGATCGAGAAGAAATTGGTGATGTCGACCAGAGCCGAAATCGGCCTCAGGCCCACGGCCTTCAGCCGCTGCTGCAGCCACTCCGGACTCGGCCCGGTGCGGATGCCGCGGATCCGTCGCCGCCAGAAGACCCAGCAGCCGGAATCGGGCTCGACGATGACCTTCGGGCTATCCGAATACTCGCCGCCCAGCACGTCATACGTGCGGTGGCGAAACCGGCCGAGGCCCTTGGCGGCAAGGTCGCGCGCGATTCCGTCCACGCCCATGCAGTCGGGCCGGTTCGGCGTGACGTTCACGTCGAACAGGGGGTCGCTCAGCCCGGCATAGTCGGTAAATGCCGCGCCGACCGGAGCGTCGCTCGCGAGTTCGATGATTCCGGCATGATCCTCGCCGAGCTGGAGCTCCCGCGCGGAGCACATCATGCCGCGGCTCTCGACGCCGCGGATCGTCGCGACCTTCAGGGTCATGTCGGTGCCGGGGATATGGGCGCCGGGCGGCCCAAACACGCCGAGCATTCCGGCCCGGGCGTTGGTCGCTCCGCACACCACCTGGACCGTCTCGCCGGTGCCGGCATCGACGGTCAGCACCTTGAGCTTGTCGGCCTGCGGATGCTTCTTTGCGGTCAGCACCTTTGCGACCCGGAACGGCGCGAGCGCCTCGGCCGGGTTCGAGACGTCCTCGACCTCGAGGCCGATGCTCGTCAGCGTCTCGGCGATCGTCGCCGGATCGGCGTCCGTCTCCAGCCAATCTCTCAACCACGAAAGGGTGAACTTCATGATTCACCCTTTCGTGCCCCGTCGCGCCAGCCGGGGCCCAGTCTCGAAAGATTCATGAACTTCATGCGCCCACCCCGCCCGAGAGCGTCGGCACGTCGAGCGCCCGGAAGCCGTAGTGCCTCAACCAGCGGATATCGCCGTCGAAGAAGGCGCGCAGGTCGTCCATGCCGTATTTCAGCATCGCCAGCCGGTCGACGCCGGTGCCGAAGGCGAAGCCCTGCCATTCATCAGGGTCGAGCCCGCAATTGGCGATCACGCGCGGGTGGACCATGCCGCTGCCCAGCACTTCCATCCACCCCTGCTGCCCGCCGACGACCCGGCGGCCTTTTTCGATGGTGTAACCGACGTCGACCTCGGCCGACGGCTCGGTGAACGGAAAGTAGGATGGGCGCATCCGGATCGCGATGTCGTCGCGCTCGAAGAAGGCCTTGAGGAACGTCTCGAGCGTCCACTTGAGGTGGCCGAGCGTGATTGCCTTGTCGATCAGCAGCCCTTCGATCTGGTGGAACATCGGCGTGTGCGTGGCGTCGCTGTCGGACCGGTACACGCGTCCGGGAGCGATGATCCGGAGCGGAGCACCGATGGTCTCCATGGCCCGGATTTGCACCGGCGACGTGTGGGTCCTGAGCACACGCGGTTCCTCGTCGGGCGTGCGCGGCTCGAGGTAAAAGGTGTCCTGCATCGCCCGAGCCGGATGGTTCTCGGGCATGTTGAGCGCGGTGAAATTGTACCATTGCGTCTCGATCTCGGGCCCTTCCGCGACGGAGAAGCCGAGGTCGGCGAAGATTTCCGCGAGCTCGTCCATCACCTGGCTCACCGGATGGACCGTGCCCGCCGGATAGTCCGGCGCGGGCAGCGACAGGTCGAGCGTCTCGGTCGCAAGCTTGCGGTCGAGGTCGGCGCTTTCCAGCGCGGCCTTGCGGTCGGCGAGGGCCGAGGTGACCTGCTCGCGCAGCGCATGGACCTTCGGCGCCTCGGCCGCCCGGTCGTCGGCGTCCATCGCCCCCAGGGACTTCAACCGGGTGGTGATCTCGCCGGACTTGCCGAGCAGCGACACCCGCACGGAGTCGAGCTCCTGCAGGGTTTCGGCGGCGGCAATGCGGTCGAGCAACGCGTCGGACATCGCTGCGCCTTAGCCGGGGGCACGCGAAAATTGCAAAGGGGCGTGCTACAGCCGTTGCCGTGAGCGGGTGGCCGGAACTGAGCGTCGAGCACGACCACGAGACCTTCACGGTCCTCCACCTCGCGGCGCAAATGCTCGGCAAGATCCGCGTCGCCCACGCGCCATGGATGAACCACGGCTGGCATGTCGCGCTGCAGCCCAATGCGCGCGGCTTCTCGACTCTGCCGACCGCCTCGGGCGACTGGCGCACCTTCACCCTGACGCTCGACCTGTGCCGCCACGCGATGGTGTTGTGGGTCAGCGACGAGTCGCGCGAGGAGGTGCCGCTCAACGCCGGAAGCATCGCGGCGCTTCACAAGCGGCTGATCGGCATTCTGGAGCTTCACGGCCTGCCGTCGGACTTCAATGGACGGCCGAACGAAATCCCCGATGCCATTCCCTTCGCCGAAGACACGGCGCCTCGCGAATATGATCGCGAATCGGCCGCGCGGCTCAGGGAGGCGTTCGCGGCAATCCTGCCGGTGTTCGGGCGGTTCCGCGCCGGGTTCGAGGGCAAGGCGAGCCCGGTCCAATTCTGGTGGGGCTCGTTCGATCTCGCCGTGAACCGCTTCTCCGGCCGCGAGGCGCCGCCGCATCCCGGCGGGGTGCCTGGCCTGCCGGACCGGATCACGCGCGAGGCCTATAGCCGCGAAGTCGCGAGCGGCGGCTTCTGGGCGGGCGGAGTGACCGCCGCCGAACCCTTCTTCTACAGCTACATCTACCCGGAGCCGCCCGGCTATCGTGAGGCGAAGGTGGCGCATGGCACATATGACCGGGCCTACGGCGAGTTCATATTGCCCTATGCCGGGGTGCGCGCGGCCCCCGATCCGGAACGGATGCTAGGCGAGTTCCTCCAGTCCGCCTACGAGGCCGCGGCCAATCTGGCGAAGTGGGATCGCAAGATGCTCGAGCGCGAGCCGGCCGCGCCCTAGGTCGGCACGAACGGGTAGGGCGAGATCGTCTTCCGATTCTCCTCGACCGCCAGCATGTGACCGGCCGGGGCGGTCGCGCGATAGGCGCATTGCAGCCGCGGGCAGATCGCGCAGGCGGGACCGACCGGGGTCGCCGGCGTGTTCGTGAGGTCGAGCCCGTCGGCATAGGCGATCCGGTGCGCATGCTTGACGTCGCATCCCAGACCGATCGCGAGTAGCGCGTCGTCGCGCAAGTCCGGCCGGATCGGCCGCTCGATCGTCCGGCTGATGGTGAAGAAGCGCTGGCCGTCGGGGGTCTCGATCAGCTGGCGGATGATCTGCCCCGGCCGCTGGAAGGCGGCATGGAGCTGCCAGCGCGGGCAGGTGCCGCCGAAATGCGAGAAGGGGAAGCTCTCGCCCGCGTAGCGTTTCGAGATGTTCCCGGCAGGATCGACGCGCAGCATGAAGAAGGGCACCCCGCGCGCGCCGGAGCGGCCGAGCGTCGTCAGCCGGTGGGCGACCTGCTCGACGTTGGCGCCGAACTGCGCGCACAGCCGGTCGATCGCGTACCTTTGCTCCTCCGCGGCGCGAAGGAACTTGCCGTAGGGCATCATGATCGCGCCGGCGGCGTAATTGGCGAAACTCATGTGCAGCAGGCGCCGGCTGCCGGGATCGGGCGGCCGTGCCGCATCGAGCATCCGCGCGATGATCGGCGCAAGCTCGAGCAGCGCGAGCTGGTAGGCGATCCCGAACGTGCGGTTCTCGGGCCGAAGCAGCGACGACAGCATCAGCACGCGCCGCTGCGAGTCGTAATGCTGGCTGGCATCCTCGAGGAACTCGGGGTCGACCACGCGGACCTCGACGCCCCAGGCCTCCTTGAGGCGCTGGCGCAGCGGCTCCGCGACGGAGAGCGGATGGACGAGCGCCCCGCCGAGCGTCTCGCACGCTTCCTCAAGCTCGGGCCAATGGTTGCGCTGCGCCTGGATATAGTCGCGGACCCAGGTCTCGGGCGTGATCAGCACTCGGGGATCGGCGCCTCCGGTTCCCGGATCGGCAGGTTGGCGCTGAAGCTCGCGCAAGGCGGTGTAGAGGCGGGCGATCCCATCGGCGACGGCGGGCGCATTGTCGGAAAGCTCGACCAGCTCGTACCGGCTGACGCCGAGGTCGGAGAGCATCGGGTCGGTGAAGATTTCATGGAGCTGCTTCGCGCCGCCGCTGTCGCCCTCGTCGGTCGCGAAGGCCTTCACGTCGACGTCAAACGCTTCCGCCAGACGGAGCAGGATCGGCGCGGTCACCGGCCGTTGGTTGCGCTCGAGATGGTTGAGGTAGGAGGCGGAAATCCCGAGCTCGTCGGCCATCCGGCTCTGATTGAGCCCGCGCGCGCGGCGGAGGCGCTTGAGGCGGGCGCCGAGGAACAGCTTGCGCCGGGTGGCCATATCGTCAGTTTGTGAACCTTTTTACAAAGTTCACAAGTCACAATCTGACATCTTCGCCGTTTTCGCTGAAACGTTTCAAAAAAGCTGTGGTTCTCTTGGCTCCCGAGGCTCTGGCGAAGGGAAAAGAGAATGTTGGAATTCAGCACGGTCGTGGCGGCTCCTCCGGGACGGTTCGACGGGATCGAGCGACCCTACAGCCCCGAGGACGTGCTCCGGCTGCGCGGCTCGTTCGCGGTCGAACATACGCTGGCCCGGCGCGGCGCGCTGAAGCTGTGGCAGCTGCTGAACCTCGACGAGCCGGTTCGCGCACTTGGCGCTCTCAGCGGCAACCAGGCGATGCAGATGGTGCGCGCCGGCCTCAACGCCATCTATCTCTCCGGCTGGCAGGTCGCGGCCGACGCCAATGCCGCCGGCGCCATGTACCCCGACCAGTCGCTCTATCCGGCCAATTCCGGCCCCGAGCTCGCGCGCAAGATCAACCGCACCTTCAGCCGCGCCGACCAGATCGAGCATATGGAAGGCGGAGCGAAACGCGACTGGTTCGCGCCGATCCTGGCCGACGCGGAAGCCGGCTTCGGCGGCCCCTTGAACTGCTTTGAGATCATGAAGGCCTATATCGAAGCCGGCGCCGCGGGCGTTCACTTCGAGGACCAGCTCGCGAGCGAGAAGAAATGCGGGCATTTGGGCGGCAAGGTGCTGATCCCGACCCAGGCCGCGATCCGAAACCTCGATGCCGCGCGCCTAGCCGCCGACGTCTGCGGAGTCCCGACGATCCTGGTCGCCCGCACCGACGCCGAGTCGGCCAAGCTCATCACGAGCGACGTCGACGAGCGCGACCGCGCGTTCATCACCGGCGAGCGGACTCCGGAGGGATTCTTCCGGCTGAAGGACGGGACCGGGCTCGACCATTGCATCGCGCGCGGGCTCGCCTTCGCTCCCCACGCCGATCTTTTGTGGTTCGAGACCAGCCACCCGAACCTCGACGAGGCGCGCGCGTTCGCGGAAAGCATCCACGCGGAGTTTCCGGGCAAGCCGCTCG
The DNA here is from genome assembly GCA_036375515.1 of Sphingomicrobium sp. Taxonomy (GTDB): domain Bacteria; phylum Pseudomonadota; class Alphaproteobacteria; order Sphingomonadales; family Sphingomonadaceae; genus Sphingomicrobium. The sequence continues at coordinate 1,862 of DASURT010000026.1, read as the reverse complement.
CCTACAATTGCAGCCCAAGCTTCAACTGGGCGGCGAAGCTCGACGCGGACACGATCGCGCGGTTCCAGAGCGAGCTCGGGGCGATGGGCTATAAGTTCCAGTTCGTGACGCTGGCGGGCTTCCACAGCCTCAACCATGCGATGTTCGAGCTCGCGAGCGGCTACCGCGACCGCGCCATGGCGGCTTATTCCGAGCTGCAACAGGCCGAGTTCGCCAGCGAAGCCGACGGCTACACCGCGACGCGCCACCAGCGTGAGGTCGGCACCGGCTATTTCGACGCGATCGCCAGCGCGGTCAGCGGCGGGCGGGCCTCGACCGTTGCCCTCACAGAATCGACCGAAGCCGCGCAATTCATTTCACAAGACGCCATCGCTGCGGAATAAGGAGAAGGCCATGGGACAGCGTTACTGGGTCATCGGCGGCGAATATCGCAACTGCCGCTTCGACGAGATCGTGCCCGGGACCGAAGAGATTTCGGGTCCCTTCCCCGATCCCGTACGGGCACGCACCGAATGGACGCGGCTGACCTTCCGCGACCGCCTCGAGGCGACCCGGCGCTATTTCATCACTCAGGAACCGGCGCGCGCATGAACCCAGTGCTCGACCGCCCGCGTATCGAGGCGGAGCCTTCGAATATCGGCGGCGCCGGCGAGGTGCTGACCGAGGCCGCGCTCGACTTCCTCGCCGAGCTTCACGAACGCTTCGACACGCGGCGCAAGGCGCTGCTCGATCAAAGGCTGGAGCGGCAGGCCCGCTTCGACGCCGGTGAGCTTCCCGATTTCCCCGAGGACACGCGCGACATTCGCGAGGCGGAGTGGTCGGTGGGGTCGATCCCTCCCGACCTCATGGACCGCCGCGTCGAGATCACCGGGCCGACCAACGCCAAGATGCTGATCAACGCGCTGAACAGCGGCGCCAAGGTCTTCATGGCGGATTTCGAGGACGCGACCGCGCCCGCCTGGGACGAATTGGTGCAGGGCCAGGTGAACCTGCGCGACTACTGGCTGTCGCGGCTCGACTTTACCGATCCCGACAGCGGCAAGCGCTATGAGGTTGGCGATCATCCCGCGGTGCTGATGGTGCGGCCACGCGGCTGGCATCTGCCCGAAGATCACGTGACCGTTCACGGCGAGGTCGTTTCAGGCGCGCTGTTCGATTTCGCCATTTATCTCTGGCACAATGCCCGGAGCGCGCTGAAGCGCGGGTCGGGTCCCTATTTCTATTTGCCCAAGCTCGAAAGCCGGCACGAGGCCGCCCTCTGGAATGACGTCTTCGCCTTTGCCGAGCACAAGCTCCGGCTCGAGCGCGGGACGATCAAGGCGACGGTGCTGATCGAGACCCTGCCCGCGGCGTTCGAGATGGACGAGATACTCTACGCGCTGCGCGAGAATATCGTCGGCCTCAACTGCGGCCGCTGGGATTACATTTTCTCGTACATCAAGCGGCTCGGCCGGACGCCCGACCGGCTGACCCCCGACCGGGCGCTGATGACCATGGATAAGGCCTTCCTCGCCGCTTATTCGCTGCGCCTCATCGCGACCTGCCACCGCCGCGGCGCCTTCGCGATGGGCGGAATGTCGGCATTCATTCCGGTCAAAGGCGACGAGGAAAAGAATGCCGCCGCGCTCGCCAAGGTTCGCGAGGACAAATTGCGCGAGGTCGGCAATGGCCACGACGGGACCTGGGTCGCGCACCCGGCGCTGGTGCCGGTCGCGATGGAAGCGTTCGAGGCCATGACCGGCCCCAACCAGCTGTCGAAAATGCCCGAGCAAATCCCCGGCCGCGACGAGATGTTGAAGCTGCATGAGGGCGCGCGAACCGAAGCCGGCGCGCGCGAGAATATCCGCGTCGGCGTCCAGTAT
>DASURT010000025.1:0-5600 GCA_036375515.1 Sphingomicrobium sp. | reverse complement strand
CCTGGGCGAGCGCAAGCCCACGTGCCCGTTGTGCCGACGCTACGGCCTCGGCGATCGCGGCGGAGCGGGCTTCGCGATCGATCTGGACCTTTGTCGGGGCGACTGCCGCGACCGCGGTCGAGACGGAGGTGGACACGCCGTCGGCAATGATTCGCGGCAGGTCGGTCGGCGTCGCGTTGGCGCCAGCGTCGTTTGACCCGGTCAGCCCCGCTTTCTCGCCGCGCGAGGATTTGCCGGTGGCGCCGCCGGCCGGAGTCAGGGTCAGGGCCGCGAGCGGGGCAGCGACCAGCACCGCACCGACGAATACTCCGAACGCGAACGGCCGGGCGGCGGGGGCGCGCGCCGATCCGCTATCGAGCACCCGGGCGACTCGGCGCGCGAGCGAGCTTTTCGACGGTGCCACGCCATGAGCTCCGAGCAGAAGGCCGGGGCAGTCGTGGCGGGCTACGCCAACCAGCAATTGCGCATAGTCGGTATCCGCGATGTTCGCTCCGAGGACCGCGTCGTCTGCGGCTTCCTCGCGCAGCTGGTGCGCTTCCCGGGCAAGCATCCAGACGAACGGATTGAACCAGAAGAGAGCGGTCGCGACCCGGGCGAGCAGGAGCTTGATCCAGTCGAGCCGGGCGACATGGGCAAGTTCGTGCGCAATGATCGCTTCGGCTTCTTCCGACGCCTCGACCGCGCGCGAGTTCAGGAGAATCACGGGTCGCATGAGACCCCAGCTGATCGGCGAAGCGAGTTCGTCGCTGGTGAGCAGAGCCGTGCCGTGCTTGAATCCCATGCGCCGCTGCGCTCGGGCGAGCGCGCTCAGCCAATGCCCGTCGACGAGCACGTCGGCGCGCGCGCGAAGGGCGACGAGACGCATCAACGCAAGAAGGGTGACGAGGAGCAGTAGCGCGGCCGGCACGGCATACAGCGCAGTCGCCACTTGGAGTGGGGAAAGCGAGATTGTCGCCGGGGCGGTGGGCTGGGAGATGCTCCGTGGGGCCGGTGAGGCGAGGGGAGCCATGCCCGCGCCGACTGCGGCGCCAGGATGCAGGGGACTCGCCCCTGGCGCAGAGCCGGACACGGACTGGTCGACGGGCTGGAAGAGGGGCGGCGTCTCGACGTTCCAGCTCGGCAGGACCAGCGGAGCGAAGGCCAGAAGGACGAGCGCAAGAAGGCCGAGATGCGCGATCCAGGAGCGCTCCGAGGCCGACCGCCGCTTCATCAGCGCGAGCAGGCCGAGCGTCACCCCGGCGACGAGCAGGGACTTGAGCGCGATCGCGATCAGGACTTGCATTACTTGCCCCCTTTTTCCTTGCGCGCGCGGGCGATCATGGCCTCGATCTCGTCGAGCTCGTCGGGCTCCAGCTTGTCGGACATCCCGAGCAGTGCCGAGGCGGCGCTTGCCGGAGAGCCGTTGAAGAAGACGCGGACGATCTCGCTCAGCGCCGATTTCTTCGCCGCCGTTTCGGATACGGCCGGGCTGTAGAGATAGCCGCGCTCCGATTCGGTGCGACGGACGTAGCCCTTGTCCTCGAGTCGCTTGAGCATGGCCCGGACCGCCGAGCCGCTCAGCTGATCGGGGAGGGCGTCGCAGATCTCCGCGACCGCGACCGGTCCCCGTTCATAGAGGATGTCGACGATCTGGCGTTCACGAGGTGGAAGCTTGCTCAGCATTGAAACCCTTTCCGACGCACGACTCGCAGGTCGCGCTACATTTGTAGCTAGTGCTACATTTGTAGCGTGAACGCAAGATGAATGGAACGAAAGGGTAATTCGCCGAACCCGGGGGTCGTTCTGCGTGACGGCTGGCGGATGGGGTGGGATTCGAACCCACGGACGCTTTCACGTCGCCGGTTTTCAAGACCGGTGCCTTAAACCACTCGGCCACCCATCCATCGGTTTTCAAGACCGTTCGGCTTTGTGACCTGCCCCAAGCAGGTCAGTCGCCTCACGCTTAAACCACTCGGCCACCTCTCCTTAATCGCCGCAGCATATCCTCTGCCGCGCTGGGCTGTGCAAGGCGCGCGGCGAACCAAGCTGGCGCGACAGCCGGTTTTGCACTCTAGCCTCGGACGTCATGAGGAGCATCGCGTTGGTTGCGATAAAGGTGTGGCTGGTCGTCGGGCTGTCGGGCGCGCCGCTCGGCCCAGCGAGCGCGCAAACCGCTGTGCCCGCCGGTCCGTATTCCTATCAGCAGCCGGCCTATGCCGCGGCCGTTCGAAGCGGCTGGGATCAGCACAAGCTGCGCCTCGCCGCGCTAGCGCGCGCGCAAGGCGTTCGCGAAGCCACGATCCAGGCAGTCGTTCCGTATCTGGAACCCAATGAAAGGGTCATGGATCTGGACCGTGCCCAACGGCCGACCACAGCGGGCAATTACATCCAGAACTTTCGGCCCTATCTCGATCGGCACATCACGACGTCGCTGATCAACCGAGGTCAGGCGCGCTATTCGTCGCATTGGTCGAATTTGTCCCGAATCCAGTCGCTTTACGGCGTCGATCCGGCGGTGATCATCGCCATCTACGGCAAGGAAACCAGCTATGGTTCGGTCACCGGCGGCTTCGATCTCCTCGGGGCGCTTGCAAGCCTTGCCTATGAGGGCCGCCGGCGGTCCCTCTTCGAGGACGAGTTCGTCGCGGCGCTGAAGCTGATGGACCAGGGAGTTCAGCGCTGGCAGCTGAAGGGCAGCTATGCGGGAGCGACGGGTTATCCGCAGTTCATGCCCTCGGTTGCGTTGCGGCTCCGTGCCGACGGGGACGGGGACGGCTATGCCGATATCTGGCGCAACGAGGACGACGCCTTCGCGTCGATCGCCAACTATCTGCGCGATGCCGGCTGGAAAAGGAACGTGCCCTGGGGCGTCCCGGTCCGCATCCCGCCGACGCTCAACCGGGCCGCGATCCACTCGCGCCTCAATCCAACCCGGTGCCCGAATGTCTATCGGCGTCATAGCCGCTGGCTCACCGTGGCCGAGTGGCGCTCGCTCGGCATCGTGCCGGGTGGGCAAGGTCTTCCGGACAATGAGATGGCGGCCCTCATGGAGACTCCGGGGGCCTATGCGGACGGCTATCTTCTGACCACGAATTACCGGGCGATCCTCGATTACAATTGCTCGAACTTCTACGCTTTGGGCGTCGGGCTGCTGGCGAACGCGATTGCCGCGCGATAGACAGGTCCGTCACCAAAACCCGAGGATTCTGGTCCGCTTCATGTCCCGCTCAATCTTGCTCGCCACCGCCGCTTCGCTCCTGTTCGCCAGCGCCGCTCCCGCCGCCGCTCCGCCGTTCGATACTCCGGCCAAAGTCGCCTATCTGATCGACCTGTCGTCGGGCGCCGTGCTCTACGCCAAGAACGCGGACGAGCGCATGCCGCCGGCGTCGATGGCGAAGATGATGACCACCGAAGTGGCGTTCGAGCTGATCGATCGCGGTCAGCTGCCCCTCAACAAGATGTGCACGGTGCGGCCGGAGACCTGGCAGAAATGGCATGGCCCGCAGGCCGGCTCGACCATGTTCCTGTCGCCGGGCGAGCAGGTCAGCGTCGAGAACCTGCTGCATGGGATCGTCACCCTTTCGGGCAATGACGCCTCGGTCGTGCTCGCCGAATGCATTGCCGGGACCGAGCAAGCGTTCGCGAACCAGATGAACGACCTTGCGAAGAAGATCGGCCTGACCAACAGCCGCTTCTGCAACAGCAATGGCTGGCCCGACGGGGGCTGCACCCATGTCACGGCGCGCGATCTGGCGACGCTCGCCCGCGCGTCGGTCGAGCGCCACCCGAAGCTCTACCAGACCTTTTATCCGCGCCCGAGCTTCACCTGGGGCAAGACGCTCGGGTCGGGTCAGGACATCACCCAGCAGAACCGCAACCCAATTTTGGGCAAGGTCGCCGGGGCCGACGGCCTGAAGACGGGTCACACCGAAGAAGCGGGCTACGGCTTTACCGGATCGGCCGAGCAGAACGGGCGGAGGCTGATCGAGGTGGTCGCCGGCCTTCCCAGCTGGAACGCGCGCGTCCAGGAATCGACCCGGCTGATCCAGTGGGGCTTCAATGCCTGGCAGACGAAGCCCTTGTTCAGCGCCGGGCAGAAGGTCGGAAGCGCGCGGGTCCAGCTCGGAAGCGCAAGCGAGGTGCCGCTGGTCGCGCCACGCAACCTCGCGGTTTCGCTGCCCGCCGGGCTTTCGGCCGGACCGGTCAAGATGAAGATCCGTTACCAGGGTCCGGTGGCCGCCCCGATCGCCAAGGGGCAGCACGTCGCCGACCTCGTGATCCTGACCGGCGACACTCCGCCGCAGGTCGTGCCTCTGGTTGCCGGCGAGGAGATCGGGCGCGCCGGTTTCTTCGGGCGCATCTGGCTCGGCTTCAAGCAGCTCGTCGGAATGGCGTGACCCGCGGCCATTTCATCAGCCTCGAAGGTGGGGAGGGGGTCGGCAAGTCGACGCAGGTAAAAGCGCTCGCCGAAGCTCTGCGCGAGCGCGGGATCGACGTCCTCGTCACCCGAGAGCCTGGCGGAAGCGACGGCGCGGAGGCGATCCGTGGCCTTTTGCTTGGAGGCGTCGATGAGCGATGGGAACCGAGGGCCGAAGCACTGCTGTTCGCCGCCGCCCGGGCGGATCACGTGGAAAGGACTGTTCGTCCAGCTCTGGAAGCTGGTCGCTGGGTCCTCTCCGACCGCTTCGTCGACAGCTCGCTCGCCTACCAGGGAGGTGCCGGCGGCCTCGGCATCGAGACCGTACGTGCGATCAATGCCTTCGCCATCCAGGGCTGGTTCCCGAGCCGGACCCTCGTGCTCATGCTCGATGACGGCGGAGAGCGCGCGCGCGCCCGCGACACTGACGGAAGCGACCGCATCGGCGGTCGCTCCGACGATTATCATCGCAAGGTCGACGCCGCCTTCCGGATCATTGCCGGCGAGGAACCCGAGCGAGTGAAGCTGATCGACGCCTCGGGTGCGCCTGAAGTCGTGACGGAGCGCCTGCTTGACGCAATCCGGGACCTCCTCCCGTGATCGTTGGCCAGGACCGGGCGGTCGAGCAGTTCGTGAGCGCGTGGGCGAGCCGGAAACTGCACCATGCGTGGTTGCTTGCGGGGCCGAGGGGCGTGGGCAAAGCGAGCTTCGCGCACGCGGCCGCGCGCCGGGTGCTCGCCGAAGCCGCGGGACCGACCTTCGATCTGCCCGGTCTGGAAACGCCCGACGATCACCCGATCGTGAAGCTGGTCGAGGCCGGAAGCCATCCCGACATGCGCTGGCTGGAACGACTGGTGAACGAAAAGACCGGGAATCTCTCTCGAAACATCAGCGTCGACCAGGTGCGCGCGCTCGGCGAGTTCCTGAATCTGACGCCGGCGCTCTCACCGTGGCGCGTTGCCGTCCTCGACACGGTCGATGAACTGGAGTCTTCGGGCGCCAACGCGCTGCTCAAGATGCTCGAGGAGCCGCCGCCGAACACGCTGTTCTTCCTCGTCAGCCACGCCCCGGGACGCCTTCTGCCGACCATTCGCTCACGCTGCCGCCGGCTCGAGTTCCAGACGCTGGACGATGCCGCCATGACGGCAATCCTGGAATCGCGGACCCCGGACGTGAGCGCTGCCGATCGCCAGCGGATCATCGC
>DASURT010000024.1:0-2148 GCA_036375515.1 Sphingomicrobium sp. | reverse complement strand
GCTGCGAAGGAACGGGCTTCCCGGGATTCCATGGACGGTGATTGAGGTCATGCGATGTCTCCTTGTTTCGCGGTTTCTTCGGCGAAGAGCGCCAGAAGCGCGGGCCAGCCGCCGGGGCCGCTGACGGTCTCCCGCATGGCGGCGGCCTTCTCGCCCATCCGTTCGAGGTCGCGGTGCTCCAGATCGACGCGCGTGCCGTCACCCTCGGGCGCGAACCGCACCTCGACTTCGGTGATGAGATCGGGATCGTAGGTGAAATCGGGCGTCAGCTGCCAGATCAGCACCAGCCGCGCCGGCGGCTCCCACACCGCCACCTTCCCAAGCTCGCATTCCGATCCGTCGACATCGAGTTCGTACCAGCGCCCGCCCGCTCGCGGCTCGATCACCGGGCGGTCGAGATCGGCCTGTCCGATCTTGTGAGTCTTCGGCCACCAGCGGCCGATGCCGCTCGTGAAGACGTCGAACGCGTGTCCGGGCGGCGCATCGACATGGATGCTCTTGCGCACCGGAGCCGGTCGGATCTGTGTGCTCATTTCTCCTCCTTCTTCTTCTTCTCGGTGCGGTTGATTTCGGCGGCGAAGGCGTCGAGCGCCGCCTCCCAATATCGGTCCAGCCAGGCGCGCATGGCTCCAAGCCCCTTCGGGTCGATGTAATAGATGCGGCGCGTTCCCTCGCTTCGATCGGCGACGAGACCCGCGTCCTTCAGGACTTTCAGATGCTGCGAAACGGCGGGGCGCGTGACCGGAAGCCCGCGGGCGATCTCGCCGACCGGCCTGGGTCCGGTGCGCAGCCGATCGAGCACTGCGCGGCGCGTCGGGTCGTGAAGAGCCGCGAAGACTCGCTCAGCGTTAGTCATGACTTACGGTTAGCCGCGACTAACAGAAGAGTCAACCCTACTTCAGCCGGTCGATCTCCAACCGCATCGCGAACAGCTGAGCGAACAGTTCGGCTGCGGCGTGGAGCTCGAAGCTCGGCCGGCGCGGCGTCGTGTGCGCGAGGCGGAACTCGCCGATCGCCTCACCGTCAAGCGCGACGGGAATGCGCATCGTCGAGGCGAACCCGCGTTCGGCAAGTTCGGCGGCCTGGCCGGCCGAGGGCGCACGCAGAAGCGCCGCCGCGGCCGCGGTATCCTCCTCGCGGCGCGGGAAAATGGGCACCGACGATTGCATGCTGTCCGATACCATTGCCGGAAAATCGTCGCTGAGCGTTGCGTTGGCTCCTGAGCGGAAGGGGACTCCGCTACGGTCGCTGGTCGCCTTGGCCTCGCCGACCAAAAGCGTCACCCGATCGAATGCCGCGAGCGCGCGCATCCGGCGGGCGGCCGCATCGAGCAGAGCGGCCCCGCTTTCGCTCGCCAGTCCCTCGGCCAGTCCACCGACCGCGCTCAGGGCTTCGCCGAATCGTTCCGGCGCGCTCGGAACCGCCTCGAGAATCACGCGCCCGCCGCTCTGCTGAAATGCGATGTCGAACAGGTCCGGCTCGTCGGTCGGGCGGACTCGAAACGCGCGGCAGATCCCCGTCGTCCCGCTGAGCCGCGAGAAGAGGTTGCGCAGGTCGTGCAGCGCCTCGGAGTGCATGAACCGGCCGAGCGGCTCGTCGATCAGAGTGACATGCGATTCCCCGAGCAGGTGGTGCATGTTTTCCGATGCACGCAGCACGATCCAGTCGAGCGACAGCTCGAGCAGGAAGCCGCCCGACTGGACGCCGGTCTTGGTCTCCGGTCGTGCCGTGAGCTCGGTCTGCAGTTCGTCAGCGGTTTCCATTGTCCCTACGCTTTGTTGCCGAACACTCGGCCGAAGATCGTGTCGACGTGCTTCAGATGATAGTCGAGGTCGAACAGCTCATCGAGCTGCGCGTCCGACAGTCGCGTTGCGACCTCCGGGTCCGCCTTGAGAAGGTCGAGCAGCGACAGCTCGCCGTCCGATTCCCAGACCTTCATCGCGTTGCGCTGGACGATGGCATAGGCGTCCTCGCGGCTTAGCCCGGCCTGGGTGAGGGCAAGCAGTACGCGCTGCGAGTGAACCAGACCGCCCATGCGGTCGAGGTTCTTCTGCATGCGCTCCGGGTAGACGACCAGCTTGTCGATCACCTGGGTCAGGCGGGCGAGCGCGAAGTCGAGCGTGATGGTCGCGTCGGGCCCGATGAAGC